>JAFGQV010000024.1 GCA_016935475.1 Methanosarcinaceae archaeon | reverse complement strand
TAGCTACCCCCCCAAAAAAAAAGATGGTGGAGTTGATGAAAAAAAGGATAGGTTTTTAAGACAAAATTCTAATTAGACAGCCTCGGTTAAGCCAGTACAAAACCAGCATCGACCATCCCAGTGAGAGCACCCCTACAACTCCATCCTCATATATATAGGTTGTGTGTCACAGTGGAATAAAATGAGAATGATTGTCAATAAGAACGTTTTCTTTTTATACTATGATCGAATTAACTCTCTTGATTATTATGAAAACTAAAACAAACCTGAGGGATCGCTTTTTATGGCGATGAATCGATAAAGAACAAACACGTAACTATTTTTGACACCACTCTGCGTGATGGGGAACAAACGCCTGGTGTATCCATAACTACCGATCAGAAGATCAAGATTGCCCACCAGCTAGACAAACTCGGAGTAGACATACTCGAAGCTGGATTCCCGATCTCATCAGAGGGGGACATGCAATCCGTGAGATCGATAGCAAATGCCGGGCTCACTCTTGAGGTCTGCGGTCTTGCACGGGTCCTTAGGAAAGACCTTGATGCATGCCTTGACACCGATGTGGGCATGATACATACATTCGTTTCCACATCTGATGTGCAGCGGATACATACTATAAGGAAAAGCCGTGAAGAAGTGCTTGCAATGGCAGTAGATGCCGTTGAATACATAAAAGACCACGGCCGCAAATGCATGTTTTCGGCAATGGATGCAACCCGGACGGACATTGATTACCTGATCGAGATCAACAAAGCCGTTGAAGCTGCCGGATGCGACATTATCAATGTCCCGGATACCGTTGGAGTAATGGCTCCGTCCGGAATGTATAATCTCATCAAGAACATCGCTGAAGAAATAACCATCCCCATCGATGTCCACTGCCACAATGACTTCGGACTTGCGGTTGCAAACAGCCTGATGGCAGTGGAGGCTGGCGGTAGTCAGGTACAGGTCACGATCAATGGTCTGGGCGAGCGCGCAGGTAATGCAGACCTTGCGGAAACCGTGATGAGCCTGAATTCTATCTACGGCGCGAAAACGAACATCAACACCGAGTATATTCTAGAGACCGCAAAGATGGTCGAGAGTTTCACACATGTGAACATACCGCCGCATATGCCAATCGTAGGAGATAATGCATTCGCCCACGAATCCGGAATACATACCCATGGTGTGCTCGAACAATCCGACACCTTCGAACCTGGTATCATGACACCGGAAATGGTAGGACATAAAAGACGCATCGTACTTGGCAAACATGCCGGAAGGCACGCGGTTAATATGTCACTGGATGCAGCAGGAATGCATCCAACCGATGAACAGCTCAATGAGATACTGGGCAGGATCAAAGCAATTGCAGACAAAGGTAAGCGAATTACCGATGCCGATCTCTATGCAGTGGCGTCTGTCGTGATTGGAAAACCGGAAGGCAAGGAAGTACTCGAACTAAAAGAGCTCTCGGTAATGACCGGCAACATCATCACGCCAACTGCTGTGGTAAAGGTCATCATCGATGATAAGGAAATGATTTCCTCGAACACCGGTATTGGTCCAATTGATGCTGCACTCAAGGCTGTTGAAGGGATAATAGGAGAACACGCTAAGGTCAGTATACACGATTTCAGGATCGAGGCGATAACTGGTGGTTCCGACGCCCTTGCAGAGGTGATCATCGGTGTTGAGGATGAAAAGGGAAGAATCGTGACGGCAAGGTCTGCAAATGTCGATATTGTGATGGCATCAGTGGATGCACTCGTAACAGCTATCAATATGCTGCTCAAAAAGTAGATGCCATGATACAGGAGATCATCGACTCACACTGCCATCTTGATTTTCCAAAATTCAACCGCGACCGTCAGGAAGCAATTAAGCGCGCGCGACATGCCGGCGTGGTTGAATTTATCAATTCCGGAGTAGATCAGAAGACCAATCTCTCGACCCTGGCACTTGCCAGTGAGTATGGACATATTCACGCAACCCTTGGGCTCGCTCCCGGTGTTGCCGCAAGTGCCAGTAAGGAAGAGATTGAGGGTATACTGTCCCAGATCGAACATCATATCGAGATGGCGGTCGCTGTGGGCGAGGCCGGACTGGATCACTACCATTGCAGAACCGATCCAGAAAGGGCACGCCAGCTGGCAGTTTTTAAAAAGGTGATCGAGATCGCAGAAACAACTGACAGTGCCCTTGTGATCCATGCAAGGGACGCAGAAGAGGAGATTTTTAAACTTGTACAGCATCTGGACAGGGTAGTGTTCCATTGCTACAGCGGCTCACTTGAGACCATGAAGCTCATCACCGATGCCGGACACTACGTATCCCTTGCAACGCTTGTGTGTTTTTCAGAACATCATCAATCCCTTGCAAAACACATTCCTTCTGATAAATTGCTTATTGAAACCGACAGTCCATACCTATCCCCCCGTAAAGGTAGGAACGAACCTGCGTTCCTTGTGGATTCGATTCCGGTGATAGCAAAGCTTCGAGGAATAAGGGATCCGGAGGTTGCGAGAATGACAGCAGAAAACACACGACGGGTTTTTAGAATCTGACAGATTATGGAGGAAGCATAAAAAATGAACGTTCAACGGATTTATACATCCCCATATGATGCCAACGCATACATTATCAATGGAAAGGTCCTGATCGACACGGGTATTAGTCCCGACATCCTGATAAGGGAACTTGAAAAATATATCAATATTACCGACCTTGAACTTATCATACTTACCCACTGCCACATCGACCACACAGGTGCAGCAGCAGGTATTGCGGTAAAAAGCGGGGCAAAGGTTGCAATACATAAAGAGGATGCATTATCCCTGAAAGATGACGTTAAAAGCGTTGCTTCGCTTTTCGGACGCCCTGCCCCAGCGATCGAGCCTGATATCATCTACATTGGCGGCGAAAGTGTCCCAATTAACAATGAAAACCTTGAAGTGATCCATACTCCGGGACACACCCCTGGCGGTATCTGCCTCTACGAACCCGGATCAAAAAGTCTGTTCTCAGGAGATACCGTTTTTCCCAACGGTAGCCTGGGGCGAACGGATTTTTTGGGGGGCTCTCCGGAAAGAATGGCACAATCCATCCAAAAACTAACCCAACTGGATGTAAGAACACTCTATCCGGGACACGGTGAAGTAACCAGCAACCGTGTCAACGAACAGATACTGCTGTCCTTTAAGATGTCCAGAACAATGTTATAACTCCAAACACACTTATGGCAAGACCAAAATCCCGATCAAAGACTTCCGGTTCTTTTCTTCCCATGAGCCTTAAAGAGGCTGCGCAACGAGGCTGGAAAGAATTAGATGTTATCATCGTTACAGGTGACGCATATGTGGACCACCCCGCCTTTGGTGCGGCAATCATCGGGCGCGTTCTCGAAGATGCCGGATTTCGTGTGGGAATCATTGCCCAGCCCGGATGGGACAGTACCGAGGATTTTAAAAAACTGGGGAAACCACGCCTCTTTTTTGCCGTTACTGCCGGGAACACGGATTCAATGGTCGGGAACTTCACACCCGGACTGAAACCCAGAAAAGAGGACGTGTATTCACCTGGCGGGAAAACAGGACTTCGTCCGAACCGGGCAGTCATCGTGTACTCGAACAGGATCAAAGAATCATACCGTGATGTGCCGATCATCATCGGTGGGATCGAAGCGTCCCTCCGCCGATTGGCTCATTATGACTACTGGTCGGATAAGGTACGCCAGTCCATTCTTGCAGACACGCCTGCTGACCTGCTGGTGTACGGAATGGGAGAACTCCAGATCGTTGAAATTGCAAAAAGGCTCGATCGCGGCGAAGAAGTTGGTGATATCAACGACATTGACGGGACAACCTGGAAAATGGAGGTAAGGAAATGGCGCGAGCAAAAAAACGATTTTCAGAATTACATTGAGCTCCCTTCCTACAGCGAGGTTTCAGAGGACAGAGCAGTGTATGCAAAGACGTTTAAGATGCTGTATGATGAACAGGACCCCGTTCGAGGACGAGGGCTGGTCCAGCCATACACAAAGACAATTGTCGTCCAGAACAAGCCCATGCGGGGACTAAACCAGCAGGAACTCGACCATGTGTACGAACTCCCTTTCACAAGAGAAGCGCATCCATCCTACAAAGAAGCAATCCCGGGACTTGATATCGTTAAATTCTCCATCACCACACACCGTGGATGCTTTGGGTCCTGCTCCTTCTGCGCCATCACCATGCACCAGGGACGCATGATCACAAGCCGGAGCATCGACTCCATTGTGCGCGAGGGGGAGCATCTGGCAAAGATGCGTGGTTTTAAGGGAATCATCAACGGAGTGGGGGGACCTTCTGCCAACATGTATGGAATGGAGTGCAAGAAATGGAAGAAAAGCGGCACATGCACAGACAAGCTCTGCCTGTATCCGAAACCCTGCCCGTCCCTTGATACGAGCCACCAAAAGAACATCGAGGTGCTACGCCGCCTGCGCGAGGTGCCGGGTGTCTCAAAGGTTTTTGTCGGTTACGGGGTACGTTACGACCTCGCACTTGAAGATGAGGAGTACATGGAAGAGCTTTGCGCATACCATGTGAGCGGGCAGCTAAAGGTTGCACCCGAGCATTATTCAAAACGAGTGACAGATGCCATGCGAAAGCCCGGACGCGAGGTGTTCGAGAAATTCGATGAGAAATTTAAGGATATCAACAGGAAACTGGGCAAGAAGCAGTACCTTGTAACATTCCTGATATCCGGGCATCCGGGATGCACCATGGAAGATATGATCGAACTTGCAGAGTACATACGTGATACTGGCAGGTACACAAAACAGGTCCAGGATTTCACACCGACCCCGATGACCGCTGCCACCTGCATGTTCCACACAGGAATCGACCCATTTACAGGAGAGAAGGTCTATGTTGCACGAAGCAAGGAAGAGAAAAGAATGCAACGCGCGCTTTTGCGGTATAAGGACCCTCAGAACTACCAGTTTGTGTACCAGGCACTCAAAAAATCAGGTCGTATGGACCTTGTTGGGAGTGTATGGAAATGTTTGATCGAGCGACGAAAATGAGGAATAAATCAATCACTGCGCGACTGATTCTAACTATGGTTTAACAGTTGCGTCTCCGACTTCGCCCAAATTTGTTCTTACTTTAACAACGACGGAGGAGGAATCTGCCCACATGGACATATAGCAGAGTTTTGTCTTTACCATCACAAGTTTTTTACAATATCCAAATCCAATATTTCCTTGCGTCTTTTCCAATCTGGCATAAGAGCATCCATCATATTATAAAAATCTTTATTATGATTTCTATACTTCAAGTGTATTAGTTCATGTAATATTACGTAATCAATGCAGAATTTTGGAGCATTAATTAGTTCTGTATTTAGTAAAATTGTTTTTTTGTTTTCAATGCAAGAGCCCCACCTGGCTTTCATTAATCGCATTGAAATTATGGGTCTTTCTATATCGTATTTTTTAACTAATTTATAAGTTCGTTCCAGAGATTCATTAAATACGCTTATAGATTTTTCTTTATACCATTGCTTTATGAGTTTAGATTTTCTGGCAGTGTTATTTTTATCTTTAATAAACAGATTGAAAAAACCTCTTTGGCACTTAACACACTCATCTTTAGATTCAATAACTTTCAGCCGATACTGTCTTCCCAAGTATTTAAAAGTCTCACCGCTTACATATTCGCGCTCAAATTTTATCTCAGGTAGAGTTTTTTTGAAATATTCTTTGTTCTTTAAAATCCACGATGCTTTTTTTCTTATAAAGTGGTTTATTTTTTCAATTGGAACATCAGGATTCGCAGAAACCTCGACTAATAAGTTGGGTTTTAAATTAAGGTTAATATTAGACACATTTTTTCTTGTAAGCGTATATTCGATCTTATGTTGCCCATAAGTAATTTCGTGTTTTTCCATCGTCATTACCTAAAATCTTTTAACCGAGATTGATTTTATAGTCTCGATTATCTTGTCGATCTGCTCAAATGGAAGTTCCAAATTGTGTTCATTTTTGAAGTCAAATAAAAGGTCGTCAATTTCCTGAGCAATTCTGTTATGAATGTCGGTATTGTCATAGAAATCAACTTTCACATGTTTGTCAATAATTGATTTTACTTTTAAGGAAATATCTGCTATAGAGTCATTAAGATCCTTTCCCGCATTTGTTTCATATACTAACTCGGTTATGACTCCATAAAATGCCTGAGCGTGCGGATTATTCTTAATGCTTGTAGGGTATGCAATTCCAGAATCTCCTTTTCTGTAATCCGCTACAATTTCTTTCATTTTATCCAGGTATTCCCCTTCAGATATTCTTGCTTCTTTATACGCTTCAAGAACTTCATAGACTCTTTCAGAGAACTTTTTGTAAAATGCAGGGTTTTCATTCCATTTTTCACTGATACTTTTTGTAATTCTTGAACTTATTGCATCGGCTTTTGCTCGTTTTGAACCTAGACGTTCAAGTTCTTTCTCAAAATTTATTTTATCGAGAATATCCACAGGATTCGTAATTCTAATTACTTCTTCTGCACAAATGTAATTATCAATCAAATTTTGCATATGCGATTCGTATTCTTTGTGGTCGATGCTATCAGAATATCTTAATTTAACCGATTTTCTCAGTTCCTGGTAAAATTTCAAATCTTTTTTATAAGAGTTCAATTCATCCTTGCCTAATGCATTATACACTTGTTCTGATTCAAGCGCAATTGACAAATATCTGCCAAAGTGGCTAAGTACATTGTAGAAATCATCTCTGATGTCATCATTTGCCAATAGGACCTCAAATTCCTCAACATCTCTCTTGTTTTTCACAGGAATGAAGATATTGATAAGGTCTGTATAATATTGCCTCAAAGAACCGATTATGCTGATAACATCGTATAATGAACCTTTTAAGTCTTCAGGGTCAAAGTTTTCCAATCCCGCTCCCGAATACATGTCCAATGCTTCATCAAGGTTCTCCAATAAGCCCCTGTAATCAATAATAAATCCAAAATCCTTACCTTCATATAATCTGTTTACGCGGGCAATTGCCTGGAGAAGTGTGTGTTCCCTCATCGGTTTGTCCACATACAATACTGTTGCGCGCGGGGCATCAAAGCCTGTCAGTAGCATATCAACAACAATTAACAAGTCAATTTCATCACCATTGACAAATTCATCTTTAATTGTGTCCACATACTTTTCTGCATCGCCATATTTTTCAATCATCCTGCCCCAGAATGTTTTGACACGATCCTTTGATTTCTGGTCAACAGCTTCATACCCTTCCCGCTCATCCGATTGGGAAATTACAACTCTGCAATTTATATCTTCCAGTTCTTCAAATGCTTCAAGATAACGGATAGATTCTATTTTGCTGTTTGTTGCAAGCATTGCCTTAAAATTGGCGCTTTTTGTTTTGTAATTGTCAACATAGTGCTGATTGATATCAAATGCAATCAGTTTTATTCTTTGATCTGATGAAGCAATTTTCTCAAATCGGCTCCATTTCTGTTTTACTTCTTCCTTTTGTTTATCATTCAGATTCCTTGTGATCATATCGAGTCTATGGTCAATCGCTTTTTGATTGACTGTCTGCTCAACCATTTTGCCTTCATAGAGAAGAGGTAAAATTGTTTTGTCCCTTACACCATCGACAATTGTATATGTGTGAATCAGCTTGCCAAACCTGATCATGGTGTTCTTTTCTTTTTTCATCAATGGTGTGCCGGTAAATCCCAGATAGCAGGCATTAGGGAAAACATTCTTCATTTTGATGTTTAGTTCCCCGTATTGTGTCCTGTGCGACTCATCGACCAGGACAAATATGTCTCTTGAAGTCGCAGCTTTCGTTTTTTTCGATGCAGTATCAAACTTATGGACAAGGGTTGTGATTACATCAGCATTGTTGTCTGCGATTAGTTTGATGAGGTGATTGCCGGATGTTGCCCTGCTGGCTTTTAATCTTGTGTGGTTGAATGTATCGCGGATTTGCTTATCCAGATTTTTACGGTCAGTGACCACGATCACTCTTGGACGTTCCGCAGGCAGTTCGGATAATATATATTTTGCCAGCATCACCATTGTTATTGATTTGCCCGACCCCTGGGTATGCCAGATAACGCCTGATTGGCGATTGCCTTCGTCATTGTATGTGTTGATTGTCTTGATGATCTCCCTTACAGCAAAGAACTGCTGATATCGGGCGATTTTTTTTGTATCCAGGTCATAAACAACAAAATATTTTGTAATATCCAGTAGCCGTTCAGGATGGAACAAGGAAACAATATTTTCATCCTGCACGGTTATTTTCCTGCTTTTGACAACTTCGCTTAAGACATTCTGGTGCCATGATTCATCCTGCTCTTTCCAGATCGACCAGAATTTCGCGGGTGTTGAAATTGTGGCGTATGTTGTCTCGTTCTTGTTTGTTGCCATCACAATCTGGACAAACTTGAACAATTGAGGTATGTAATCTTTGCCCTGGTTTCTTATCATCTGAGAGATTCCCTGTTCCATGGAGATAGATGCTCTCTTGCACTCGATTACTGCAAGAGGGATCCCATTGACAAATAAAACAATATCCGGTCTTGCATGGTCTTTTGCGTTTTCCCGTTCAACAGAGAACTCTTCAACAACATGAAAAACATTGTTTTGTGGATTTTCCCAGTCAATGAATTTGATTGTAAACGACCTTATCGTGCCGTCAGAAAGAGTCTCCTGATATGAGCGACCAAGCATCAGGGAGTCGTAAATTTTCTCATTGGTCTTAACCAGACCATTTGTCAAACCTTCATCAATATCCTTGATTGCCTGCTCAATGTTCTTATTGCTGAATTTGAGTGTTTTGCCCTTGTACTCAAATGAGTTGATTTTTTCAAGTTGAGTCTTCAGTATTGGGGTCAGAAGCACATTGTACAGGTTGCCCCTCATATCTTCCGCATCTTTGGGAGCGATTATCTCATAGCCCAGACTATTCAATACCTCCATTGCAGGTTTCTGGGAAATGTTTTGTTCGTTGTAATCACAAACGTTTGCCATTTTAGTCCACCTCCACCCTTACGATGCCTGTAAGAAGCAATTGCATAAGACCTCTTTTTTGCTCTTTGAGCTGGTTTAGATCATTAATAAATGTCATAATCTCTATAGAAATTAAATCTAGTATTTGTGCGATTTTTTCTTGTTCTTTGACATTTTTAGGAATTTGTAATCTAAAATTTATCACATCCTTTTTTTGTATATTTGGCAATCCTGATCCAACCCTTAGTAGCATAATTTTTTTTTCCACATATTTTAAAAAATGATATAGTAACAAATTGTTTATTTTAACATTGGTTAAAGCATAACAGTGTCCGCCACACCAGATTTTATCTTTATTAAAATTAACAAATCCACATGAATTACCACCTTCACTAATAGTTATTGTATTTTCTTTAGTATTCCATTCAGTTGTATAACCAGATGGACTAATTCCTCCATTTAAAACAGCATATTTTCCTTTAAATGATAATTCAGTTTTATTAATTTGAGTACCTTTTTTGATTTCACAAATTTCCCCAATTTTCTTTTCATCCCATTCATCAGTAAACTCCGAAAATCTTAAATTTCCAGCAATAAGTTTCTGCATCAACCCTCTTTTAAACTCTTTTTTCTCTTCAATAAGTTTTTCTTTAAGCTCGATTGCCTTGTCCCAAGTAGAAAGAATTTCCGCAATTTTTTGTTGTTCAAGCCTCGGAAAAGGTATCTTAAACTGTTTTATATCTTTTTGAGAAAGTCCCTGAATCGTGCTTCCTTGAACAAGAGTTTGCATTCTCACATTTGACCACAAAAGTATCCAATATACAAATTCTTCGCTTGCGTTTTGTTTATTTATTACTAATCCTGTTAAATCTTGACTTATCGCCACATCAATTGTGTTTATGGCAACATTGCCCACCGATACTCTTGATGCCAAAAGGACATTATTTTTTGGAACAATTTTTGAAGCACTGTTTTTTAATCCTTCTTGAGATATGAATTTTTCACCCTCACATAGTATTTTTTTTGTTAGGGCAGCGCTTCGAGTCCAAGGGATAACGCCATTCCAATATTCTAAATTGGAAGTGGATGGTGTTCCACCAGTAATAAAATCACACACTATCTTGGAAAGACTAACAACATCCCATTCCTCAGGAATAATCCCCACCTTCGTCGCTTTATACCCTTCAGGAACTTCGCCTTTACGGATTCTCTCAATCCGTTCCTTGATTTCCGGTTTCATTCCCTTTCTCCCTGCAACAATTTTTTCTTGTGCTTTTCTTCTATCTCTTTTATGCTTTTTTCAGGAATCTTGAGGTCTTCAGGCATTGTTCCGCCAAGCTCTTCTATAGTCTGCCTTACTTTTTTGCCCACATCATAGTGGGTCTTGTTGGCGTTATATTTTCCCCTGATATTTTCACGCCTTAATTTATCATCCGTCTGGGTTGCCCTGAACAGGTTGGCTGCAAGCTCTGTGCTTCCCATATGGTCCAGTATCTTCTGGTTTTTATCAAGCCCTTTTCTTTCATGTATGTCTTTGACTCCAAGCCCCTTGTATAATCCCTGATAACCTTTATTTTGAAATATTGCATGGTCTTTAGGAGTCTCGACGCCCGACATATGCGCGGCTTCTGCGAGGGATTTGTTGTGGGTTCTCAATTCATTCCGAATCGCAAACCGTTTTTGGTCTTCTATAAACGCTTCATCGTTTTCCCGCTCTCTCGTCTTTACCGCAAAATATGTCTGACCCAGAGCAATTACTTTTTTTCTGGGATCTCCATTCTGAACAATAAGATAACATGCATAACGCGATAACATCATGTCATCGATATTTCGTTTTGTTTCAGAGCCTATCTCGACCATTTTGCTGACGTCAGCAAAATGGTCCTCGATATCGTTTTTTGCATTTCTGCAAGATTCCTTTGCCTTTTCAACTACATTCAGGAAATTGCGCCATTGCTCATATTCAAGAAGATCTTTTAAATCGCGCGCATACCAGAATTCAACCCCCTCTTCAGTATGTTGTTTTGCCCTTTCAAAATCGCTTTTTGAATATTTTTCTATATCGGACATTAAACCACCTACAACCCCAGTTCCTCAAGTTGTTTCTCCATTTTTGCTTCAACTTCTGCAAGCTCTTTTTTGATATTTGCAATATTCTGCTTAACTGCATCCATATCAACAGGCTCTTCCTCTTCAAATGTGTCCACATATCTTGGGATGTTCAGGTTGTACTCGTTTTCCTTGATTTCGTCAAGCGTTGCAACATGCGTAAACTTGTCAATATCTTCATACTTCTCATACGCGTCAACAATCCTTTGGATATCCTCTTCCCTGAGATTGTTCTGGTTCTTTCCTTTTTCATAGTGTCCGTCATTTGAAGCGTCTATGAATAGTACATCCCTTCGGCTTCGGCTTTTCCTGAACACCAGCACGCATGCCGGAATTCCGGTTCCAAAAAACAGGTTTGCAGGAAGCCCGATCACCGCATCAAGCAGGTTAAGGTCAATTATCTGCTTTCGAATCTTTCCTTCTGTTGCACCTCTAAAAAGTACGCCATGGGGAAGGACAATACCCATCCTTCCGCCTTCTGCAAGCGAGTAAAGCATGTGCTGGACAAAGGCATAATCCCCTTTTGATTTTGGAGGAACACCCCATTCAAACCTCCTGTGAGGATCAAGCGAAGCTTCCATTGTAAAGTCAGCCTCATCTCCACTTCCTGCAAAGCCCATTGCCCATTTGTCAAGGCTGAAAGGCGGATTGGCAACTACAACCTGAAACTTCATCAACTGCCCATCAACCAGGAACAGTGGGTTTGAAAGCGTATCTCCCCACGCGATATTTGCATCATCAAACTTGTGCAAAAACATGTTCATCCTGCAAAGCGAATGAGTCTGCCCGTTTCTCTCCTGCCCGTAAACTGCGACCTTTCCGCTTGGGACTTTTTTTGCAGTTCTAAGCAACAGCGAGCCAGAGCCGCATGTGGGGTCATATATCCTGTCATTCTCTTTTGGCTTTACAAGTCTTGATATTAATTCAGAGACTTCGGATGGTGTGAAAAACTCACCGCCTTTTTTTCCTGCATCAGACGCGAATTTGCCAATCATAAATTCATACGCATCGCCGATAACATCAGCGCTTCCGACACTTGAAGGTCTCAGATCAAGACCCTTGAAATCTTCTAGAAGGTGCTTTAGCATACTGTTTCTATCTTTGTTTTGTCCAAGGATTATCTCAGAGTTGAAGTCAATATTTCTAAAAACACCCCTCAGTTTCATCTTGTTTTCTTCTTCTATGTGCTCCAATGCTTTATTGATGACTTCGCCAACATTTGCATCGTTTCTTTTGCTGTAAATATAATCAAATGTTGATATCTCGTCTAATACAAACCGATCCCTGTTTAAAGCACGCTGTATTCTCTCTTTGTCTCCTTCATACTTCTTTGTGTAGTCTTCCAGATGTTCTTTATAGGTATCAGAGAGATACTTTACAAACAACATGACTAGAATATAGTCTTTGTAAATTGATGAGTCGATCTTTCCTCTGAAGGTATCACACGCCCTCCACAGGGTATTTGAAATAGTTGTCTTTGATGTTTTTGGTTCCATAATTATCCCTCAATTATGATTTTATTTATGCTGGCTTTGGCAAGTTTTTCTTTTTCTTTCATTAAACGAGACAGTAACATTTTTTCCTTCACTTGAAGTTGATTAAGTTCAACAATTTTCTTTTGTAAAGCGAGTGGTTTCTCTGAAATGTCTATATCCCGCAGGTGCTTTGTTTTGATCAAGGGTATTGTTGTGCTGATAGATGATTTGAAGAACTTTTTCTCAATAATTTCAGAATTTAAAAATAATGCAACAAATTCCGGAATAAATTTTTGTCCTTTTAACCGGATTATGGCAAAATTAGAAGGTATGACCAATCCTTCCTGCTTATCATTTATGCAAATTGCTGTGTATGGGTTTGTCAACCGAATAATAATATCTCCTTTATTTGTAAGATACTTATTTTCGAGTTTTTCTTTTGAGAAAAACACATCCAGCTCACTCTCATTGAGCCACCCTTTGGGGTCAAAACTTTTCAGGGTTAACATGGTATATTTATGGGCGTCTTTATCCTTAGCATATGCCCGTTTTCTCACAAGAACGAGACCTGTTTGCACTTCCGATATGTATATTAATTTCATCTTAATCCGTTCTCTTTTGATTAGTACATTTTTGTAGGGTTTGCACCTTTATATAGCTTGCGGTTATTTTTGTACTAATTCAAAAGTAACGCAATTGTTTGCCTCCTTTTTATGAATTCTACTTTTATGAGGTTTATTGATCTGAAATAACTTTTATATAACCCCAAAACTTGACATTACCAAACCATTAATTACTAATATTAACAAAATTAGTAATAATTAGTATTCATGAAAATTCCCGAAAGCCCCCCACCCCAGAACCTTGACAAGTTAGAGGATATCACCAATTGCTTAAAAAACGAAACATCCTCTAAACTCATCCGAGAGTTCAACGAGAAGTATCTATACTGGTCTGAACTGAAATATAGAAAGATTCCTGAACAATTTGACCCGGAACTGTTATGGGCAGCGGTTAAATTAAACAGGAACCTGACTGCCCGAAGGATCAAGATCAGTGACATAGCCGGGTTCGAGTTCACATATAACCAGACACCTTACATCCAGCAAAAGCTGCACGAATTTGACCTCAATCTAGGCGGGCAGCTTGAAGGAAAGGATATTATCCCTGAAAGTGAAAAAAATCGATACCTGATCAGTTCAATTATGGAAGAAGCGATAGCTTCGAGCCAACTGGAAGGAGCCGTAACTACAAGAAAAGATGCGAAGGTAATGTTAAGGCAAGAAAGAAAACCACAGAACAGATCCGAGCAAATGATCCTGAACAACTACATTACCATAAAAAAACTGGCACACCTGAAAAATGAAAAGCTCACACCACAACTGGTTCTTGAAATTCATGCATCCATTACAAAACACACATTGGATGATCCGCAACAGGAAGGAAGGTTCAGGAACACAAATGACATAGTGGTTTCTGATAAGACCACCGGGAATGTCATTTACCAGCCACCGGACTTCAGGCAGATTGAAAAAATAATGGATGAGTTTTGTGCTTTTGCCAATGAAACAGATGAAGATACATTTATCCATCCAATAATCAGAGCCACCATTTTACACTTTTTGATTGGCTACATACATCCCTTTGTTGACGGTAACGGAAGGACAGCAAGGGCGATATTTTACTGGTACTTGCTCTCAAAAGGGTACTGGCTGATAGAATATATGTCCATATCCAGAATGATAATAAGGTCTCCGGCACAGTATTCAAGAGCTTACTTATTTACTGAACTGGATGACAACGACCTGACCTATTTCATAAACTACCAGTTAAAAACAGCAGAGTCAGCATTTGATAGCTTAAAAGAATATATCGGTAGAAAGATAGAGGAAAAAAGCCAGTTATATGACTTTAAAAAGATCGAGCACATTAATGACAGGCAAGCGCATATCTTAAAAATGCTGTCAGATAATCCAAAACTTACATTCACGATCAAAGAAGTCCAGAACAGGTTCAATACTGTTTACCAGACGGCAAGAACCGACATTATAGGTCTGGAAGAACTTGGATTTATAGAAAAGACCACATCAGGGAGAAAGAAACTGGTGTATTACCGTTCCGGGATGTTTGATGAACGTGTGCGGGAATTGACCCAATGATTCATTCCAAAAATACACATTCTATATTTATTGAATTTACGTCTCCCCCATAGTCCAATATAATGGAAACCAGACTCAAAAGATGTGTTTTTGTGGTATATGTCTCTGTAATTTCATCATCAAGAGTAACTTTAAAAGTGTATTCTGACCATCTATCTATCTTGAACCGGAATGGTCTGGGATGGGCTACGGACGTTTTTGGATATAACAGATACGTTTCTTTGAGTAATGATTTATTATGTGAATCAAATACTTCAACAACTACCTCATGATCATTTAAATCCTGATTCTGTATAACAAAAAGCGACAGCGTATCATCATGAGGGTAAACCAAAGCTTTCTGAACGAAAGGCGAGGCAACATACAAGCCCAATATTAGTATTGTCAGAGTTCCCAAAACTACAACGGTCTTTTTGTTCACCTTTTACACCAACATGACAAGAGTTTAAAAATATTAAATAATTATCGTCATTACCCAAACTCCAGTAAGATTTGGAGGTGGTGGGCACAAGGGACAATGATTGTGCTGCAAATTTGATTTCTGTAGATTTCATGCATCACAACACACAAAATCTTAAATATTCATGTATCATAATACAAACTATGCGAAAAGATGAGAGCATAGCAGTCCTTTCAAGATGGAACTTCTGGACCAATATCCCGGAAACAGGCAAAGAGAGGTCCCAGCTTCAGCAAGCTTTGAAATACTTAAAATCAAAAGCAAACAAAGTAGTTGTGATCTCTGGCGTCAGGAGGTCTGGAAAAACGGTCCTCACGCGACAGATTGTAAAGAAACTCATCGAAGAAAGACACGATGCAAAAAGTACACTCATCATAAACTTCGAGGAACCCTCATTTTCAGAAGAGCTCGATCTGAAACATCTTCAGAGCACCTACGACGCATACATAGAGATCATACAGCCGTCGATGCAGCCTGTGGTGATACTGGACGAGATTCAGGAAATTCCTAAGTGGGAAAAGTTCGTCCGAAGCCTGCAGGAAAGGAACGAAGCCCGCATCATAGTCACAGGTTCTTCGTCTGCCCTTATGAGTGGTGAATTTTCAACAGTACTCACCGGCAGAACGCTTGAGATAAACATGTTTCCCCTGTCTTTCAGGGAGTTCCTGAACTTCTCTGGCATGGAATTGGGAACACCTCTTGATATGATACTCAAAAAAGATGAGATCATAAGAAACCTGAAAGTATATGAGGAGTCCGGCGGTTTCCCAGAAGTTGTGATCGAGATCGACGACGAACTAAAATTTGCAATTCTCAGGAAGATATACGAGGACATATTATTCAAGGACATTGTTAAAAGATGGTCTGTCAGGAACATCGATAAACTGGAGTTCCTTGGCACATATTACCTGACCAACATTTCTTCACCGATCACATTCAACAAGATATCGAAATTCCTGAAGATGCCGGTGAAGACCGTTGAGACCTATTCAAAATACCTTGAAGCTTCAAACCTGATATTTTTCATAAAACGGTTCTCGTTTTCACTTAAGGAACAGGAGAACTCCCCGAGAAAAGTATATTCAATTGACACAGGCCTCGCAAATTCGGCAGGCTTCAGATTCCAGACGAACTACGGTAAATTCGTTGAAAATACAGTGGCTACACAGTTGCTGCGCAAAACATCGGAAGATCCTTTCACTGATGTTTATTACTGGAAAGATTACCAGCACCGGGAAGTTGATTTCGTTGTGAAGGATGGACTGAGAGTCAAACAGTTGATACAGGTTTGCTATGATATTGAGGACCTCGGCACAAAAGAAAGGGAACTGGAAGCGATCGTCAGGGCATCAAAGGAACTTGAATGTGATAACCTGCTTGTAATTACATGGGACTACGAGGGCGAGGAAGATTTTAAAGGTAAAATGATCGAGTACATTCCACTGTGGAAATGGCTGCTCAAAGGTTTTGCATCGCAAGCGCCACAAGTTCCACAAGATCAATAACATCCGTATCACTCCCGGCCTCGGTCAGGTTCTTGAGGCACAGGGGGCACGAGGTAACAACATAATCCACACCTTCCGGCACTTCAGCAAGCCTCTTTTTTGCAAGTGCCAGTGACAAATCCGGATACCCGCTTCGAACACCGCCACCGCCACCGCAGCATCTGGCATTCTCCCGGTTTGTCGTCATCTCTTTGATATCGCAAATTGCTTTGATCACTTCGCACGGCGCGTCAAACACACCATTGCACCTTCCAAGATGGCATCCGTCATGATATGTCACCGTCAGGTCCAGACGCTTAAGTTCCAGCTCGGAAAGGTGTTCAGACAGGAACTCTGAAACATGTATAACATCAAATCCGGCAGGGTAATCATTTTTCAGGGTATTGTAACATCCGGCACAGCTTGTGATAACGGTATGTGCACCCACTTTTCTTATTTGTTCCATATTATGGGCGATCAGGTCATCCGCATCGAACCCTGTTCGAATAAGCGGAGAACCGCAGCACACCTCATCCGGTAAAACCGTTACATCAAACTGTTTCAGTACATCAAATGTTAGGGCTGCAGTTTCAGGATAACGGTAGGCTCCAAGGCACCCAACAAAATAGACATATTCGGCAGTCTTCCTGACTTCGGTGATGCGCTCACCAAGCCATTTTTTCTTATCCGATACATCCCCAAGTGAATTCGAACTTGATATGATCTTCTTATGAAGTTTCGCCTGTGAATCCGTCATCTTTCCTTGTGAAACAAGCTCGTGCCTGAGACTCTCAACAACACCTGTCGGATCCGCACCTGAGGGACACATCTGCCTGCACAGACCGCATGTGGTGCAGGTGTTAAGGCTCTCCAACACACCGGAACCAACCTCAAGTCCCTGCGAGATTCCTTGTGCCACAAGCATGCGCCCCCTTGCACCTGCTGACTCCCAGCCAACCTCCTCGAACACAGGACACACCGAGCGGCAGGCACCACACCGCACGCATTTCAATATTGACCTGATATCTGATTCAAGCATGCATCATATCCCCAGTTTGCCGGGATTTAATATCCCTTTTGGATCAAGCGCATGTTTTATCGCAGCCATCACATTAAGAGCCGGTCCCCGCTCAAGCCTCATATACTCAGCCCTGGCACTGCCAATGCCGTGTTCTGCACTCACGGTGCCGCCGAGCATAATAGCAGTCCTGTGGATCTCATCAGCCGCACGGTTCAAAAGCTCCCACTGTTTTTCATCAAGCACATCGATACACATGCCTGTGTGCAGGTTGCCATCCCCGATATGCCCGTATGTCATGATCTGTGTATCAAACTTCTGTGATATTAAGCGCAGACGTTTCAACATATTGGGTATTTCCTTTATCGGCACTCCGATATCCTCTCCAACATACACCCGGGTCATTTTTGGGTCAAGTCTGGATATTGCTGCACCTACCAGCCTGCGTGCTGTCCATATCTCATTTCTTTCCTGCTCATCTGCAGCAATACTGATACTGGATGCAAAGGGTTTGCATATCGACTTAACCATTTCTGCTTCTTCCTGTACACCGCTTTTTGTGCCATCCACTTCGAATAGTATAATAGTATCTGAATCCGGAAGTGCAACATTGGGATCATACGCATTCAATACTTCGATCGTAGTCCTGTCAAGGATCTCACATGCAGAAGGAATAATACCTCCGGCGAGTACCCTGACCACAGCCTTTCCTGCCATTTCAGCACCCTCAAACGATGCCAGTAGTAATGATCGGGATTTTGGAAGGGGATGGATTTTCAGCAGCGCTTTTGTGATAATGCCAAGTGTGCCTTCCGAACCAACCATAAGCGCGTTCAGGTCGTAACCTGCCGAGGATTTCAATGTCCTTGAACCTGTGTTGATCACAGTACCTTCTGCCATCACCACCTCAAGATCAAGTACGTAGTTCTTTATTGTCCCGTATTTTACGGAACGCATACCACTGCCGCGATTTGCGATCAGTCCCCCCAGTGTGCACATGGCAGAACTTCCGGGATCCGGTGGGAAGAAAAAACCGTGCGGGTTCAGCGCTTCATTGAGTTTTGCATGAACAACTCCAGGCTCCACTGCAACCTGCAGGTTACCAATGTCAACCTCAAGGATCCGGTTCATACCTGACAGGTCAAGAACCACACCACCACTCAGTGCAACAGCGCCGCCGGCAAGACCTGTGCCCGCCCCCCTTGGAGTTACAGCTATGCCATATTTATTTGCAAGCTTAAGAATCCGGGAAACCTGTTCGGTGTTTTTGGGACGTACCACATAGTCAGGCGTACCACGGACCTGTGATGCATCACTGGAATAACAGTATAATTCTGAAGGCTCTGCCGTTACCCGGTTGGTCCCAACGATCTCTTGTAATTCTGTGATCAATTCCATTGTGGGCATCAAATGTTTTGAAGTGTTGGAAATCTCTTATAACTTACGGTGATCTTAGCCAAACATTTACATCTACATATGCGTATCTACCACCAATGACAAGATATTTTGAGGTACAACAACGAGATGGTGCCGCAAGGATTGGAAAGTTACTGCTTGGCACACCTATCCAGACACCATGTGTTATAGAGACAGGAACACTGGGAGATCCTGAAAAAGGGAGCTTGGTAGATGCCGGGTCACTATGGAGACTTGGTTCAAAAGAAAATGCTGAAAAACGTCTTAATGAAATTCGCAGTCTTGTTGGTGAAGATACGCTAATTATCCATCCGCATCAGTCATTCCCACCTGCTGCACCTGATGATGTGGCTCTAAAAGCTTCAAAAGCTCTTGACCTTACAGACAGTGGCGCCGTTGGGACAACATTGCGGCCAGGGCAGCAGCCCGGAAAAAGCGATCTGTACGTTATGGAAGGTGCAGGATGTTTTGAGAATAATGCAAGAGCTTTTTTGAACACACTTATTGAACTAAAGAATAATGTTCTTGCTGACACTGCGTTTTATGCTCCTGCCATCTGCCTGCCTGAGAATGTGGCAATGCTTGTGTATCTCGGGGTCGATGTGGTGGATGACACAAGAACTGTGACCGCCGCATACAATGACATATACCTTACTTCTTCGGGCAGGTTCTATCTGGACTCACTCTCGGAAATCCCGTGCAGATGTGAGGCATGCGCCTCTATGAACATCCAGGAACTCAGGGAAATGGCCAGGAAAGAACGTGCAGAAATCCTGGTACGACACAACCGGAATGTGCTTGCAGCAGAACTGGCACTTGTGCGGGAGAGGATACGTGCCGGTACGCTACGTGAGTACGTTGAAGGACAATGCAGAACACGACCGTGGCTAACAGCACTTTTGAGGCTTTCGGATCTTGAGTACAATTATATTGAAGAACAAGCCCCCATCGTCCGCTCAAACCAGCTAATTGCAAACACAAGTGAATCACTCACAAGAGTGGAAGTGGTGCGCTTTGCGGAACGGGTTATAGAAAGATACAACCCTCCTGATGTGGATATCCTGCTCCTCTTGCCTTGCTCTGCAAAAAAACCATATTCCATCTCAAACTCACATCAGAGATTTATCTGGGCACTTGGAAAGAACCGCAGGTTTGTGCATGAGGTTATCATCACATCCCCACTCGGCATCGTCCCAAGAGAACTGGAACTCACCTACCCTGCAGCACATTATGATATTGCAGTAACCGGTTACTGGGACGCGGAGGAAAGAGCGTGGGTAGCAGATCTTCTGTTCAGGTACCTGTCAAAGCACAGATATTCGTCCATTGTGGCACATGTTGAAGGCGCGTACCGGGAGATCTGTGAATCAGTAGCTGAAAGGCTGGGCATTGGGATGATCTTCACAAGTTGTGGTAATGTGACAGCTCAGGAGTCACTGTCTGCATTAGGAGATACCATCGAAGAACTGTGTACCGGACGTACACGTACACCGGATTTCATCAAAAAGGAAGTAATGCGTGCAATTGCAGACTACCAGTTTGGAAGCGGTGCAGGCAAGATACTGATACCTGACAATTCTATAATCAAGGCGACCTATCCTAAATATCAGGTATTTATAGACAAAAAACAGGTTGCAACCCTTGTGCCACAATACGGTACACTTGCGCTGACAATTGAAGGAACAGAATTACTGCAGATGCGCGAAAAGTATATTGTGAAGATTGACGATTTCGTGCCGAAGGGATCGATCCTTGCACCCGGGGTTGTTGAGGCTGACCCGCAGATCCGTTCAAATGATGAGGTTATTGTATCAGGCAGTAAAGCCTTTTGTGTAGGACGTGCACTGATGGGTGGGAAAGAAATGCAGGAATCAACACGCGGAATAGCCGTTGACCTGCGGCACGTTAAGAAAATAAAATAGATTTAATAAAAGAATAACGAAGATCTTAGTATTCGTTATCCTTGAAGAACGGTTTGGGCCAACCGAATGAATGTGCCATGAAACCATATGCAAACAATGCGACACCGTATAATAGTATAATAATTACAAATATACCGCCATAGTGTGTTATAGGATCATGACCTGGATGAAGATGCGTGCCAAACAGCAAGTTTGGTATGAAGTAGATTGACCACCACAGACCGGTTATCCACACCGGCACCTGAATTGCTGCGGAAATCAACCATTTAGTAAAACTTATTTTATGACTCATATTAATCTCCTGATGTAGTAAATGAAGATGAGTTATATAAAGTTTATTAATTCTTCTGCGGGAACCCGTGACATTAATCGATTGTTGAAAAAATTTTTATTACATTGACGTTACATTGAAAATATACAAATGAAGCCAAAATAAGGTCATTACGAAACGTATATATCTTGGATGATGGTTTCTGTAATAAATGCTTAACACTTGAGATTCCAATTATAGAAAATATATTCTAATTATCAGAAGGCACGGTAATATGAATCAGACACAAAAAGATATTTTATCACTTACATTGTGGATTGTATCCCTTGTAATTACACTTGTGACTATTTTCGCCATCTACACTTATTTCGGTGTGAATACACCATATCATGATGTCTATCCGGGAATGTCCTCACAGGATGTCGAATTAAGTCGTGGTGGAGAAATTGCAGAAATGATTGGTCATGTTATAATGTATACGCTTGACCTTGGTGTCCCGTTCTTCGCGGTCCTTGTCACACACCATCTGTTTATGAGTTTAAAATCGATAATATCGGGTGGTGAATGACAATGGCCAAACCAAAACCAGAACCTAATATGGAACGATTTACTCTGAACCAGAGAATACAGCATTCCATACTGGCTGTAACATGTCTGGTCTTATTTGCCACAGGACTTGTGATCAAGTTCCCTGACGATTTGGGATTCCTTGCAATGCCCATTGGCGGATACAGCACTACAACTGCAATTCACAGGTTTGCAGGCGGCGCGATTTTAGCTTTAATGATATATCACTTCCTGTATTATATTTCTGACCGTTCATGGTGGAAGTCAAGAGAGATGTTCCCACGCCCCAGCGACATCATACATCCTTTCCTGGACACATTCTACATTATCGGCATGACCGATAAAGCAAAATACAGGAAATACGCATACCGCGAGAAAATTGACTACTGGGGAACTATTATATTCTTCCCGATCCTGATCGTCACGGGCTTTTTCATGTGGTTCCCGTCGTTCTTTGTGGCTTATATTGCACCTGCAGATTACCTGCCAACATTGTTCTTAGTCCACACAATGGATGCCATACTGGCAGGCTTCGCACTGATGCTTCACCAGTATAACGTGCATTTAAGCCCTGGTTTCTTCCCGGCGAACTGGACGATGTTCACGGGTCAGATCTCACCCGAGAGGGCAGAGGAAGAATTCCCAATGTGGTATGAAAAAAGGAAGGAAGAAGGAAGGTTATTCGAGAAAGAAGATTGAACCTTTCTCCTGTTTTTCTTTTTTATTTTTCTCAATATTCTTTTTTAACATTAGCATTATATACGATGTTATGATCATAAGGCAATTCGAACCTAATGATTTCCAGGGTGTCCTATTAATTGAAATGGAAGCTTTTAGTGAACACAATCCTTTCCTGTACATCAATTTTTATGAACTGAATAGAGATTATTTCCTTGTAGCCGAGGTTGGGGGATCAGTTGTCGGTTATGTGGTAGGTTACCAATTGATGGAAAACGAAGGACGCATATTTTCAATTGCTGTGAAGGACGAGTATAAAAAGTGTGGAATTGGGACCCAACTACTTTATGCTATATTCAATGTCTTCTATAGAAGCACATTCCAGTACGTGAGCCTTGAGGTGCGTGCAAGCAACACAGGCGCACAAAAACTATATCGTCGCCTTGGGTTTGTGCCCTGCTGGATCGAAGAAGGATACTACAGTGATGGTGAAGATGGGATAATCATGAAAATGCGCTTATACCCAGCCCTTTTTTTGAATGTATTAAAAATAAAAGAAGAGGTCGTGCCTAGACGACACGAACCTGCAAAGAGACTGAATTTTATCTAGTTACTATTGGTTATTTCCGTATTTGCACGAGCTGCAAGTTCCTGCATTCGTGCAGACGTTCTTCCGACACCTGAGTACTCATCATCAGAGATTAAGGATGCAAGTTCATTTCCAAGAACAAAGATTGCATGTTTGTGTTCTGCTTTACT
>JAFGQV010000023.1 GCA_016935475.1 Methanosarcinaceae archaeon | reverse complement strand
TACTAACGCATACCTTAGTAGGATTACCCCAAACGGAAGGGGCAGCACAGGGCAATTTATGATGTAACTTCTTGTCGCAACAGATAATCGCATATATTATACCCAAAACATCTGAAGTAATCCCTCGCTCTGTACGAAAAAAACGACACCCACCTAAATCCCAAGCATCCATTTCCAGAGTGGATAATACAAAACCGTCACTCCGTTCTGTTCGATCGTCTTTTCGGCGTCCTCTGTAAGGATCATACCATCCATAAGCCCGAGTTCTTCACAGGCATGGCAAAGCGAACGCAGTTCCCGATGGTGCGTCTTCTCGTTTCGAACATCCCAGGACACCTGAAGCAATGTCTGCACTTTTTGCCCGGCTTTCACCACAAAATCAACTTCTAATCCACCCTTGCCTTTCCAGTAGAACACTTCTTCATGCCGCCTTTTAAGTTCGAGGAAGACAGCGTTCTCTGCGAGTTTACCGGTGTCGGGTGTAAACCGCATCGATACCGCATTCCGGAGTCCCATGTCCACTGCATATATTTTTTTGTTCTGCTTGAACTGGTTCTTGAGCTTGTACGAAAAAATTGGTAGGTTCATTATCAAAAGCGATTCCCTGAGGTATCCTATGTATTTTTCGGCAGTCTCAACTGCGGTATGCGAGGCTTTTGCAACGCTGTTAAATGAATACTCTCCTGTGCTGTTTGTGAGCATCAACATACATATCTTTCCTGCAACGTCAAAAGATGCACCAAACCTTGAAGAGATGTCCCTGGCAATGATATCGTTGTAAAGTGCTGTCAATATCTTTTTTCGGTTGAACTCATCCCTCCCAACCACATCCGGGAAGCCGCCTTCTTCAATGTATGCTTTCTGGTAATGCAGAAGTTTTTCTCTGTTGTAAATAAGATAATCCGGCTCAAAGTTGAACCAGCCTCTTTTTTCAAGATATTCGGCAAATGAGAACGGCGTCACTTCAAACGTGATATGTCTCCCAGATAGCACGCGTCCGATGTCCTTAGACAGCAAACTTGCTGATGAGCCGGATAAGAATATCTGGTTGAACCGACTGGTGTCGTATAGTGTCCTGACCCAGCGCTCCCATCCATCTTTCTGCTGGATCTCGTCAAGGAAAATGTAAGAGATATGCGGATTAATCTTGTATATCTCGCTTTGAATCTCATCCAGCTCTGCGGCGTTTATTGTGGGGTCATCAAAGTTCAAGAAAATAATATCCTCTGGTGACACGCCGGTATTCATCAGGTACGCTGCCACTTGATAGAGTATTGTGGTCTTGCCCGATCGCCGCACCCCTATAACATCTTTTATGTGCGGTGCGTCGAGGGTCTTTATAATGGAATCCGTTACTTCCCGTTTTATACCAATAAGTTCCGGGGATATTTTTTTATTTGCCCACCACGGATTCCACAGGCGTATCGACTGCTCAAGCATATGTATTATAGTAGGCTAGTTAGTATTTATATTTTTCGACAATGGTAGAGGATAATCGCCTTTTATCCTCAATTGTATCTGAGGATATTCACGAATATTCCTCTACTTCACCCACAGATAATTCACTGCTGCCTGCCAAGCACTGCATCCGCACACTCAAAGCCTGCCACAATGGAGCCGTTCATACTCCGTTCCGGATAGTTTGGCTGTGAGAACATGCCTGCAAGATATAGACCCGTAACATCGGTCCGTATCGGCAAAACCTTCGACCCGTATCCGGTTTCATATACAGGTGCAGTATCAAGTCTTCGGTACATCCTTGTCCACTTGACATCATCCCGGGAGAAGTTCGGGAACATCGATCCAAGCCCGGCTATGTAGGACTCGATCACCTTTTCCTCGCTCTGTTCCCACAGAGGGTCGGATCCATTCTGGAAGTACGCTGTGGCATACACAAGATGTTCCTTGTAATCCGAAAGGGGCAGGAAATTGGTATGCTCGATGACAGCGCCAAAAGGCACATCAGCCTTGATGTTCAGCCAGTAGACGTCATCCATGAGACGGTTCTTCAGTCCGAACAGGACGCAGGCAGTGCCCTGATAATGGATGCCGGCAAGCGTATCATGTATCCCAAGCTGCTGCCCGGTGAGGGCATCAAGCACATCCGGCGCAGCAGTCGAGATCACAGCATCGCATTCTATCATCTCGCCGCCAGCAACAACACCACGTACAGCATTGTCTTCAATTACGATCTTTGATGTCGGGCAGTTCGTCTTGATTATCCCGCCTGCCCGGACAATAGAGCTTTCAAGTGCCTGCACCAGTGCATCAAACCCACCGCGCATGTATCCTAATTTCTCACCATCTTTCCCGCGGTTCGAACGTATCTGGACACGTCCGAGCAGCCATGCTGCAGATACGCGGCTGGCATTTGAACCGAACTTGCTTGCAAGAAGCGGTGCAAAGAAGTTCTCGTACACAGAGTTTCCGGCAACCTTCCGGATCCAGTCTGATGCTGTTATATCATCATAGGGTGCCCTGTCCTTGATGAACTTTGACCGCATGACCAGTATTCCGAGGCGTACAATATCAACACTCGAAAGCGGTGGGAAGCGCAGTATCTCAAAAGGCGTGTTCATTGGATAGGCTTTTCCATCAACGAAATATCCTGTGGAACCACGAAGCCATTCCAGCCTCTCACCAAGCCCTAGTTCTTCGATCAGTTGCAGTATCTCGGCATCGCTCTTGAAGATGTGATGGTAGTATTTTTCTATATAATAATCATCAATATGGTAGCTTGCAGCCATGCCGCCCAGATCGCTGTCCTTTTCCAGGATCGTCACTTCATTGGAGCCACATAACTTGTATGCAGCAGCAAGTCCTGCAAGCCCTCCGCCTATTATCACGATTTTCATGGGATTAGCCTCGTTATTTGTTCAGGTAATGGTAAAAGATCACCACACCAAGCATACTTGCAACTCCACCTATATAAAATACGTAATTAAGACCCAGAGTATCCATCACCACACCGGACAGGACAGGTGACAGAACCATGCCCACGCTCATGCCAGTGTTGAAAACTCCCATGATGCCACCCATTCCATACTTTTTACCGAGTATTGCCATGATCGCAGTTGCTGCCGGAATTGAGATCGCACCGCCGATCCCCATGACCATACTCAGGAACAGGAGACTGTAAAAACCGCTTGCAAATGGCATTAAGAAAAGCGCCAGTGCTGCAAGGCAGCTGCCTGCAATAATAAGGGGCGCTTTTGTTCTCCTGTCTGCAAGTTTCCCGAATGGTCTTTGAAGCATTGCCATCAGAATGATATTAAGGGAGAGTATGATCCCGATCCTTAAACTGGAGATGCCCATCATATCTGCAAGAATCGGGAGAAATGCAAGGATTGCACCGATGCCAATGGTGTTTACAGCCCTGTAAAGAAAAAGACCCTTGACAACATCATTCCGGAACATCTCCCGGAACGTGGCAAAGACTACTTTTTTACCTTTCTCCACAGCACTGCTTTCAGGAAGCATGGCAAGGATCAGGAGAAACGAGAAAAGGCTTAACAGACCCATCACATAGAATACATTGTCCATACCTGCCATATCATTAATGACCCCGCCTATGAAAGGACCCATGCCCATCCCGAGGAACATGGAGGAGTTGAATGTGCCCATGAAAACCCCTTCCTTACCTTTTGGTGCAATATCCCCCACATACGCCATTGCGATTGGCACGACCATTGCAGAAGCAACACCGTGTATTAACCTGACCTCAATGAGTTTTGAGATGGTGTCAGACCAGACGTAACCAAAGGAGGATAGTGTATAGATAAAAAGACCGATAAGCAGGAGGTTCTTTCTTCCGTGTGTGTCGGAGAATTTCCCGACAACCGGCATGAGTATGCCCCTTGATAGGGAAAAAGCAGAAAAGATCACGCCAAGCCAGATGCCGCTCGCTTTAAGGTTCACGGCATAGATCGCCATAAGCGGGGCAATGATGCCAATGCCCAGCATTGCCGCAAAGACCGCAATGAAAAGAACAACAAAGATGCGGGAGTGTGATTCATTCTTTGACATATAAGTCATCTGGGTCTTTCTTAATCTTTATTTACCTGTCGGCGAATTTCTATAAAATATTATGTTCACCCAACCATCTCACTTCTTCTAGGCATCAAAACCACCATCATCACTGCCGCCACAACTGCTGTCGCCGCACCGTAGATAAAGGGAGCAGGTGCCCCGAATGAGTCCCATAGAAGCCCGGCAACGACGCTTGCAAAGAGCACCATTATTCCTGTTACCGTGTGATACATTCCAAGTGCAGTAGCCCTTTTATCTACAGGGACGAGGTCTACAACATACGCTTTTCCGATCCCGTCCGTGAACGCTGCGTATAGCCCGTAGACCACAAAAAGAGGCCACATATAGAGATTATTTGATGTCAGTGCAAATCCTGCATACACTGCTGCAAATATCAGGAATCCCCATATCATGAGGTCACGCCGACCGACTTTGTCCGATACTATTCCTGCCGGGAACGCCCCCATTGCAAAGACAACATTATACACAATGTAGCACAGCAACACAGCGGACACGGAAAAACCAAGGTCCTGCGCCCTGAGGATCAGGAACACATCGCTTGAGTTGCCAAGGGCAAAGATGAGAGATATCAGGAGAAATATCTTGAATTCCTTACCAAATTGCGATATCCTGAAGGAGACATTTGCATTCGGTACACACCTTCGTTCGGATACAAGGAATTTAACAAGAAATATGCTGATCAGTCCGGGGATGAACGCAACCAGAAAAAGCAAACGGTAGTTGTCGTCGGTCAGGTACAGTATCGCAATGGCAATAACAGGACCAAGCACCGCACCGATGGTGTCCATTGACCTGTGCAGGCCGTATGATTTGCCTCGCTGGGAAATATCGCAGGAATCCGCTATCAGTGCATCCCTCGCAGAGGTGCGGACACCTTTTCCGAACCTGTCCATGAACCGGGCAGAAAGGACAATGGGCCATGCGTATGCAAAGGCGATCAATGGTTTTGAGATGGCTGAGACGCTGTAGCCTGCAAGCACAAGAGGTTTGCGCCTGCCAGTTCTATCGGAATACCAGCCACTGAAAACTTTCAGGAGACTTGCAGTACTTTCGGCGATCCCTTCAATAAGACCTACCACTGCCATGGGTGCGCCCAGTACCAGTGTCAGGAACAGGGGAATCACCGGATAGACCATTTCGCTTGCAATATCTGTGAACAGGCTTACAAGGCCCAGCACAAAAACGTTCTTTTTGATACCAGGTATCCAGAAATCTGGCTCTTTGTCAGGTTCTTCGGTTTGCTTCCCGGATCTTGCTTGCAATTCGATCATGACGGTGTTATCCCCTATCTTTTCAGGTGACATATAAATATGTTTATGATTCATGGTGTAGATAATACTTATAATCCATGGTTATAATTTCTAGTGTAGATAATGCTTAAGGTTCATAGAAATCATTGTTTAAACTTTAATGCTGAAAATCTTCATTAGAATGGAGTTCTTGAATAAAACATTTAATATATTTGAACTTTTTTTATGCCCCCGGAGTAAAAATATAATTATATCCTTTATAACAAAGATAAGAAGTGAATATGAGCTTGATCGATAGCAAAGTAGTGTCGAATAAATAATAAAGATAGACTTAAATAATAATCAATTTAAATAATAAATATTAATATTTCAATTTTTAAGCTAATGGATAATAAAAGTGATGACAATTTGACAACGACTTCGGAGTTATTATATAAAACAATTTCAGGTTTGAAAAATCTGGGTGGTATAGAGGCATGTGCCATTGCCAGCCGCGACGGGCTTTTAATAAGTTCAGATATGCCCGACGGTGTGATCCCGGAGGTTTTTGCTGCCATGTCAGCAACGATGTTAGGTGCTGCCGAAACAGCTACCATTGCACTTGATAGGGGCTTACCCAATCGATTAATTGTAGAATCGAAGGACGGTAGATTGATCTGCATGGGAGCTGGACCCAAAGCATTGATCGTTGTTATGACCGGCGATGATGCGACCCTTGGGCGAGTTCTTATAAAAATGACAAAAGTGGCGGAAAAAATCAAGTTTCTAATTTGAGGTCAGATCATGAATCATATTGTCTCAGGTATCCCGGGTCTTGATGATATACTTGGTGGAGGATTTATCCGCCCATCCACCGTCATGATAGCAGGAGTTGCAGGTAGCGGGAAGACCACACTTACCATGCAGAGCATTTTCAATGCAGCGAAGGAAAATGAAACCTGCATGTATATTACAGCTCTATCGGAACCAATTGCCATGGTTAACAATTACATGTCAAGGTTCAGTTTTTACGATATTTCTCTTTTAGGAAAAGGAAAACTGAAATATGTTCCACTTGACCACACAATGGTAGGCACAGTAGATATCCTGGAAGATATTGAAGAATACATTGGAAATATAAAACCAGATAGGATTGTGATCGATCCTGTTAACGTTCTGACAAGCCGGATGGATGAAAGCAAGGCAAGGAAGTTCTATTATGATCTTTTTACCAAGATGAAAGAGTGGAACTCACTGGTACTTATTACAAGTGAGTTGTCTGAAGACGAGATATGTAAGAACGAACTGAGTTATCTGGTAGACGGGATCATATACCTTTCAAACGATAAGTTTGTTGATCAGAGGGTACGTCACCTGGAAGTTCTTAAATTAAGAGGACAGCTGTATTTGACAGGTAAACAATCCTATAGTATCACACCTGATGGACTGATTATCCACCCCACATTCTATCCGGGCAAAAGCCTTCCCGTATCAAACGAAAGGGTAGACACGGGAATTGACGAACTGAACAAAATGACAGGCGGGGGTTTGATCAAAGGTACCAACACAATGATAAGTGGTGGCAGTGGTACCGGAAAAACATTGATCGCCCTTGAATTTGTAGTAAGCGGTGCGTTGAAGGGTGAACCCGGTGTGTTCGTGACCTTCGAAGAATCTCCGGACCTGCTCAGGAACAATGCCGCAGTCTTTGGATGGGATCTGGACGAACTTGAAGAAAAAGGTCTACTAAAAATTTTATACACATCTGCCTATCAGGCGGACATTAACGAGAATACCCTTGAGATCAAACATCTTGTTGAAGAGATTGACGCTAAACGAGTAGCCATAGATTCAATTAATGGTTTCCAGTCATCGCTCACCGATGTTGGAGATATAAAGAAACATATGTATATACTATCCCGGTATTTCAGGCATAAGGGCGTAACATCCATGTTTATCAACGAAGTTTCGGAATTGATGGGTTCGTCGCAGGTTTCCGGGAATGGGATTGCCATGGTAATGGATGCGATCATACTTTTACGGTACGTAGAAATAGAGTGGAATGAAAAAAGCCATCTCAGTACTGAAAATGCGGGGTAGTGACCACGATAAAGAGATAAGGGAACTTGATATAAATGCTAAGGGAATTAAGATCAAACTTCCGTTCAGTGAATATTCCGGATTGATGTCAGGCAGCACAGTGAAATCAAATTTACAGGTATTTGAGGCAGTTTCTAACAAATAAAGGGGAATACAAAATCATGCCAATGAGTACTGTTTTTTTAATACTACATTTCTATGCATGGATATTAATTAGTCTGCTGGTTATGATTATGGGATTCATCGGGCGTTTTTATGAGCAGAAGTTCCAGTATAAAACTGGTTCATCCTTTTTATTTGTTCTAGCCGCAATCCTGTTTATATGTTCATTTCTGGATATTATAATCGGAGGAAATGAACTGATCGGATTAATAAAAACGTTAACAATGCTGACTGCAGCAGTTTTGAGTATACAACTCTACCGCACGATGACGGGGGCTAAGCGATGAACAATCTGGGATTCTTACTATTTCAAACACTTTCCTCTACTGCACTTCTGGTTCTTATATATGTGTTCTATAGGCTCAGCCAGCATCTTGGTGAAGCGCTTCAGATGAAGCAGTATTATCAACTATTTGTCATTGGTGCAATTTTCATTGTTTTTTCAATGCTAATTCAGTTTTACATCCTGTTAAATATGCCTCTCAACAATTACCAGTTGTCTCAGTTTAACAGTTTAATAATCTCCTCAATAACTTTAATGGCAATTGGAGCTACATTCAGTTATGCCGGTGTCTTCAAATACTGGGGCTGGTTGGTTAAAGAAATCTTTTGATGGAAAGAGAATAAGGTGTGTGACAAAACATGAAATATTCGATTGGTAAAAAAATCGCATATGCATTCCTAGTCATACTTATGATATCATTTCTCATTGCAGGGGGTGTTGGCGCTTACCTGTTTAATGACATGGTCCAGACCAACTTGAGGGATGATGTTGTCCATGATCTGGATGCGGCTGATGCACTGTATCAATACCATCTGGACGAAACAGAAAACCTGGTAATTTATACGTCGGGTTTTTCGCGCATACGTGATCCTCTGGTCAATAATGATACTGAGCTGCTCCGCCAGCAGGTCGTTGACATCTATGGAGAAAGGTTCAGTGATAAAGTTGATATTTTCACAGTTACCGACATCAATGGTGCTGTTGTTGCCAGAGCAAGAAATCCTGCCTTGTATGGCGATTATGTAGGTGATAACGAACTTATCCGTCTTGCCTTGAACAATGAAGCTGTGTCTTCCACTGAAATAATTACCCGTGAGGAATTATTGATGGAAGATAGATCACTGGCCGAGCAGGCGTATATGAAATTCACCACCACCCAATACGCAAAACCAAGACCTGAAAATGAATCGACATCCGGGATGGTATTTGTGGCAGCCTCACCGGTTCACGATGATGAAGGAAACGTGGTTGGTGTGCTTTATGTGGCAGACCTGATAAACCGTGATTATACACTGGTTGACAGGATAAAGAACGTTATATATAAGGATGAGATCTATGGTTCAAGGGATGTGGGCACAGCTACTATTTTCCAGGAAGATTTCAGGATCTCTACCAATGTTCCCACTGACACAGGAGAGCGGGCAATAACTACCAGGGTGTCCGAGGAAGTGAACGAGGCAGTTCTTGAAGGCGGAGATTACTGGTATGGCAGGGCTTTTGTGGTAAATGCATGGTATGTTACGGCGTATAAGCCCATCAAGAACATCAACGGTGATAGCATAGGCATGTTATATGTTGGAATTCTGGAGCAGCCGTATATCGATGCCGGATACAGGATATTAACTATATATATGTTATACCTGATATCGGGTTTTATACTATCCATGTTCATAACACATTATTTTACCCGATCCATCACCCAGCCGATCAATAAATTGATCCGGGGCACTGAGGCGATAGCCAGAGGAGAATTCGTAGAGATAGATGTAGGAACAGAGGACGAGATCGGGACACTTGCTGATGCATTCAATGAAATGGAAAAGAATCTGCAAAGGCTAATGGGCGAACTGGTAGTTTCCACTGAGCAAAAGACTGAGCAAAAGATGCTTGACGAACTCAGGGAATCATATGAGAACCTGGAGAGTGAATACAGGGAACTTCAGGTAATGGATACGATGAAATCCGAACTCGTTGCCAATATCTCCCACGAGATCCGCACACCACTCACTTCTATCAGGGGATATACAGAGTTGATGCTGGACAATGCGCTTGGCAGCACAACAGAAACGCAAAGGAAATCCCTGATCGTGGTATTAAGGAATATAGACCGGTTGACCAGGCTGGTAACAAACGCCGTGGATATATCAAGGCTGGACACAGTGGAGCTGAACATTTCTCCGGTCAACATAAACGATCTCTTAGACAACATTGTTGCAGATTTTGCAAGGGTAACTTCTGACAAGAATATTGATTTCTCACTGGATGTGGAACATGATCTGGTGGTGGAAGGTGATGAGGACCGTTTAATGCAGGTGGCCACCAATTTGTTGGAAAATGCCGTCAAATTCAGCGAGGTAGGAGGGGAAATAACCATAAAGGCATATCATGAAGATGAGGATCATGTGCATATAGAGTTCTGTGATAATGGCGTTGGTGTACCCGAGGATAAACTTGAAAAGATATTTGACAAATTTTATCAGGTAGACGGCAGTTCCACCCGAAAGTTCGGAGGGACCGGTCTGGGTCTTGCAATAGCTAAGAGGATAATTGAACGGCACAATGGTACGATATGGGCACAACGCAAATTGGATAACGGAAGTGTTTTCCATATTATCCTGCCAGTTAAACAACACGCTCAAAGCCCTTGATATTATAGCATAATAAGACAAGTTAAATAACATGAATTAAATAATATATAATAGATAATAAAATTATAGGCGGAGGACGATTTCGTGACAAAGAAGATTATGGTAGTGGATGATGAGCCAGATAC
>JAFGQV010000191.1 GCA_016935475.1 Methanosarcinaceae archaeon | reverse complement strand
AGTGGATCCAACACGTTCAGCGGCATATTCCAGATGGAAGGAATGAGTGTTGATGAACAAATCGACTGTGATACAGTAGTAACAGTAGCTACACCAAGTGAGCAGAATGTCTGCAGAGACCTGCCAGCAGGAACTCAGGCTCCAGGCTCGATGGTGACTGTTTCTCTGGAAACAACGGTTGGTTCTGCATCATTCTATGTCATCGATGAGATGATACCGGCAGGATGCATGGTTACTGGCGCTTCCGATGATGGTGACTTCACATCTACCCCGGGTCATGTATACTGGGTGGTCACAAGCGGTGCAACGGACACAACATATACCTACACCGTAATGATACCTGGTTATGCCAGCGATGGAACCTACACTTTCAACGGCATATTCCAGATGGAAGGTATGAGTAGTTCTGAAACGATCAGTTGTGATACCACTATTACCGTAAGCAGCGTTCCTGTTGCATTGGCAACGAGAACATTACCTGCAACTGTATTACGTGGTGACACGTTCACAGTTGGTATGTCAGTGGCGGATTACGGAGCAAGTGGAACTGTGATGGAGATGCTTCCTGATGGTTTCACCTACGATGATTCAACACTTGACCCGACCGAGGTGATGGTAGATGGCAATATGGTAACATTCAACCTGACAGGAGAGACGAGCTTTGAGTATACCGTAATGGCATCGATGATGGAAGGGGACTACACATTCAGTGGCATGATCACGGATGAGGAGGCAAACGAATATCCAGTAGGCGGAGACACTTCAATCGAAGTGTTACTACCAGACGGTATTGTGCTTCATCCAGGATGGAACTATATTTCAGTACCATATGTGCTAGCTGATCCAAGTGTTGCCAGTGTACTGGAAGGTGTAACCTATGACGCGTTGACATACTACAACGCTGAAACCGAAACATGGGATACAGTTTCAACAATCGAACCACTGAAAGCATACTGGATCAACATCTCAGAGGCTGTCATAACCCAGATTATCCTGGAGGAAAACCTTGATCCAATGATGCCTGCAAGCCCATCATTCATTATGGTGTATGCAGGATGGAACGCCATTGGATACACAGATTCAACAGACACCCTGTCTGCTGAACTGACACTGGCATCTATAGACGATTCCTACACAACTATTGTAGGTCCGTGGAATCCTGCTACGATGATGTACGTCTGTGTCGGGCATAACAACGTAATGGGACCGATCTCAGGCAAACATGTGGGAACAGATGTCTTTGAAATGAATCCATATGAAGGATACTGGGTATACGCAACTGAAGACGGTGTACTGAATTCCATCGGAATGTGAGGGAGGCAAAAGAGGAAATAAAAAATAATGCGAAAATGGTGAGTTATTCAAACTCACCATTTAATATTTTTGAACATAAAAAAGGGGTGGTCATATGAAAACAAATAATAAAAACATTATTTCATTAGCAATAACTTTACAAGCATTCATTTTATTACTTGCGGTTATAACAATTCCTGCTACTGCCATAGATGATCCGGTGGTCCCTCAGCTTCCAATTATTCTTTATGGTAATGTGGAAATTAATGGACAACCAGCACCTGTAGGCACTGTAATTACTGCTGAACTAAACAATGAGATTATAGCATGTACTGGTGTAGATTGTGAGGGAATATGTGGTAATTGTCCCGCAAACAGACTTTGTATTGGCTGTGATGCCGATGCTTTAGACAACCTCAAATTTTACGTAGGTGGTGCTGAAGCAGAGGTGGATATGGACGTCATCAAAAATGCAAATCCCGGTGATGTGAAAGAATTGTATTTCATTGCAACGACAGCTGACAGTGGTTCAAGCGGTGGTACTAGCGGGGGATCTAGTGGAGGATCTGGTGGGACATCATATACATCTTCAACCTCAACTACTAGCGACGATGGACAGGAGGATGAAGCTATTCCGGGAGCCACTTCAGAGAAGACCAGTTCCAGAACAACTCTAGAAAGTACAAGGACTGATCAACCAAGTGAATCTGCAGAACAGATCCCTGCCCCGGAAGAAGGATCTTCAACAACTACTATTGGATTAATAGCTGTTGGAGGAATTGTTCTGGTGGGAGCCATTCTAGCTTTTAAATATGGCTTGAAGGGAAGTTAAACAGTTATAAAATGTCAAAAAATAGTGGGGGGTGCAGACAAGAGCTGGAAAATCCCAGCTCTTGTTCTCAAACAAATATCCTAAATAGTGAAATGAGATCAAAGGCAACATCTGAATTATTTAGGAGGTGGCAATCAGTATAAATAATTTTTTTATTCTTATGAATAATGATCATTTATACCGTATGGAAAAAAGATAAAAAACGGATTAAATGACAGTAATAAATGGGTGTGGGAACTATTAGACGAAGTAAAATTGATATAAGTGCAGAGATACTAAATATTGCACAGAATGGAGCAAATAAGACACAGATAGTATACGGTGCAAACTTGAACTTCGATATTGCTAATAGGTATCTTGAGATGTTACAGAATAAAGGGTTGATCAAACAAAATGGTGATCTATACTTAACGACCGATAAAGGCAAAGCATATCATGATCTAGCAAAAGAGTTAAAGTTATGAGAAATTAAGGATCACTGTAAAACAAAAACTGAGGTGGAGGTACGAAACTTCGTGAGGTCTTATATGCGCTTAGACCATATGCACTAAACAAGGCACTGGTCAAAAGACGGTTTGGCTGCAATAAAGTCAATAAAAAGCTAAAAAATGGTCGGACAGTTGTTTATCCACCTTCACTTGACCTGAAAAAAATAGTGACTACAGAACTTGACAAAGCCATTGCTTTTTTACCTTATTGCGCTAAACCAATGGGAGATTTTGAATGCCCTGTCTCTGATCCAGTTTATGGGAGGAAGACCCAGAAATGTATCAAAATTTTAGGAGGGCAGTGTGATTTTCCATGTTCGTTGGGTAAAATGGTTGATGTTCTCATAAGCCATGGGTATACTAAAGATCGAATTTTTATCATCGATAGCGATTCAAATCTATTCCCCTGGCTCAAAACTAAAAAAGAAGAGGGTTATAAGTATGTGATCCCCGGGGTTGCTTGCTATTATGGTGTTGGGTATGCACTGGATTTCATTGGACGAAAACTTGGATATAAAGGATGTATAGTTTTTCTTGAAGATTATGACCCAAAAGATAAAGAACATGGGGTATGCAGAAGTGCTCATGATTATCTGAATATGGAGAAAACAGATAAAGGAAAAAGAACGAAGATCAATGATAAGTCCATCCAATTGATTGAAAAAATACTGGATGGAGAATATCCTTAAATCTTGCACACAAACATATTTATCGTAAAAGAAGTCAATTGTGAAGGGAGGTCTTGTATATGAAAGATACTATTCGAAAACTTGGACTTTTTGGTATTGGAGCATGGGCACTTACTGAAGAAAAAATAATAGAATTTGTAAACGATCTTGTTGATAAAAATGAGATCAACAAAGAAGATGGCAAGAAATTTGTCAATGAGCTGATCTCTGCGCGGAAGAAACAAAAAGATGACCTTGAAAAGAACATCTCTGCAAAAGTACAGGAAGTACTTGGTAAGGCCGATCTAGCGACAAAGAAAGAGATCAAGAGTATTGAAGACAAGATCGACAATATCGAAGCAGCAATAAAAGAGTTAAGCAAAGAAGACTAAGCGTATCATGTAGTACACAACGTTAATTATAATGGAAAAACTCTTAATTTCTTAAGATGGCATCCAAACGATGCCATCGTACATTCTCTGTAATGCCTTTTTTTAGTTTCTTTTGAATCAAGAATGCCTTCAATAAAATTAGTATTTATTGCGTTCGGTCAACGGACACGCTACCACGCTTCATAGCATGATATTTCCTCAACATCTACACGTGTGATTTCTCCCATCACATTGCATCCAACCTTTCGAATGCGTGCGGTGCATTTGGGTTCTAACTGGATGCGTGCCATTGTCATTTCAGACTCTTCATAGAGCATCTCATTACTGTGAACCAGTCGGTGTGTGGCTATCTGATGCTTCTGTACTCTTGCTATCATTCCAATGCTACCACCTGTTAGATCCTGAGCACTTGTGTGGGTGAGGAATACATAATCACCAGCATTGAAATGAAGTGCTGCAAGAAAATTGTTCGGACTTCGTATCTCGATCGTTCGAAGTATGTGATTCCTGAGTTCCTTCATTACATTATCTGAGATCCCTGTTAATGCAATATACTCCATATTATCACCCATACATCGGGAACTCTTTTCTGGGTCCAGATGGTTGTTCCGTTGATTTGACCTCTTCGGCAAGTTTTTGCATCTCAATTTCTATACGTTCTGCCTGCTCGATAAGATCTTCCGTATCTATTCCAAAACCGTATAATAAATTCAAAACATCAATTACCACTGCTGCAGCTCTTGGATCTGGATTCTGGCTCTGCGTCGCACCCAGCAAACTGATCGCCGGAATTCCACGGATCAGGCACTCGGTCATAAAACTGCCGGAAATGCCCGATATCGTACCCATCTGGAAAACCTCTACCTTGTCCTTTATCCTTTCAAGCATTTCGGTGTTTGTTGCTGCGCCGAAAACCTTATGGTTTTCAGTCATGGTTGCAATTCCTGCAATGGAGATTATTTCTTTAGTATTGATCGATTCAGCCCATTCTACAATAGCCTTGCTGATATCATATGATACGGATGGATTTATCGGTATGTCAGAAACTATGATTATCAAATTAAATTCTTCACTCTCATAGACCCTTACAGGCATATTAATGAGACCTTCATATAGGATCGCTATTGGAGGAAAGTACCTTGAGTCAATTGACCCGATATAAGTCATTTCCAGTTCGTCTATTACCTGCTGACTTGCAATGTTACCAACAAGACCAATCCCGGGAAAACCTTCTATTAATATTGGATTTTCCGATTTGATCGGTTTTGTAATGATCTTCAAGTCATTATCGCCATAATCTGTGTCTGACAACTAACCACCTCACCTGTACTTAATGTTTACAATAACCTTCCACTAATTATACTATTATAAATCCTCATAGATAAGAGCATCGTTTTTAATTAGGGGGTGACATATAATTAAGATAAAATCAATGGAGTATGCAGGTGGTCAATGTGGAAAAATCAATTATCTATTTTGATGAAGTGGGCAAAGAGAACACAGATAACGTTGTCAATGCGGCTGCGAGTAGGGCAGAAGAACTTGGTATTAAATACATAGTAATAGCCAGTACCAGTGGTGACAGCGCAATAAAAATGGCAACGGCCGTGAAGGACACAGATATTAATGTAATTTCTGTTACCCACCAGTACGGACTGCGCGAAGGTGGCAAGTGGGAGATGGACGCAGATAAGCTCAGGATATTAGAGGATATGGGAACTACTGTGACCACACAGTCACATCTTTTCTCCGGTGTTGAACGCTCGATCTCAAAAAGACTCGGTGGAGCCAGCAGGATAGATGTGATCTCCGATACTCTGCGTGCAGTCTTTGGCAAGGGCTTTAAAGTGGCTCTGGAGGTCACCATGATGGCAGCAGATTCAGGGCACATCCCGGTTTCAGAAGATACTGAAATAATTGCGATAGGTGGCACCCGGGAGGGTGCAGATGTGGCACTGGTGCTCCGACCGGCGCATTCCCATGACTTTTTCAGTTTACAGGTTCGCGAAATAATTGCCATGCCCCGTGTGAAGGAAAACTGAAAGCATATCTTACGACCTATTGTAGTGTCATTACAATGCATGGAACTAATATTCTAGATTTACAAAAATTTAATACCCAGAACCAATAATGAATAATTTGACCTGACAAGGGGGTAGATACAATGAAAGACCTAACAATATCTGTAAATTCCACCGCTAAAGAACTGGAACCAATCGTGGCAGCTGTACATGAATTGATCGGGATGCCAACCACTGGACGCAGTCTCAACAAAATGGGCATCCGTATGGAAATGGAAAAAGTACTGGATCTTGAATACACTGGACCTTTACTTGAGGAAGTGCTGAAGACCAATAAAACAGTGCGTGCTATTCCAAGGGAGGGAACCTACAAAGGTATACCCGTTATTGCCTCACCGATCCGGAATGAAGATAACGAAGTTATTGCAGCTATTGGTGTAGTTGATCTGGCAGGGGTAGTTGATATCTCATCCGCCTTTAGCGAATATCCAAAAATACTCGATGAGGTCGAAGAAGCAAAAAAACGAATGGATAATTATTGATCAGATAATACAAGAAACATCGATGTTTTGCCCATATTCACAAGCCGATCTATTAATCTGATGGATCGTCCACAAGATCGTTTTCATCATCTTCAGGTTTTTTTTAGACCTTTCAACCATGCGCCGGCGTTCAGATACTAGGCTTGCTGCAAGTTTTATATTATACGCTGTCAGAACTATTAATATCACAAAGGAAAATATTGCAATTGCAAGAACAGTTAACAAATCCATGAATCTGGATTAATAAGAAAAAAGAAAAGTGTCGTAGTGACACTTTACTGTGGTTTTTCGTATAATTTGGTCTTTGTCAGGAGATTGCCCTTCTTTGAGTGTGGCTGCCTGAAGACGGTGTCGTTTGACTTCTCGATCTCACGTGCATCAATTGCAAGCTGTGCTGCAGCACGCATCATTTCATGCGCTGTGGCGGTGGTGAGTGTTACCTGCTCGATCTCCTTCATCATGAAGCATGCAGGGAAGTTGATCTCTGCAACCTTATCAGCCATGTGCATTGCAGCGAGTGCTTTTGCTTTAGCATATGGGTTGTTGAATCCGGCACGCTCGATACATTTCTCTGGTTTTGCGAGGATGTGCGGAAGTACAAGATCTTTTCCGGATTTTCCAGCATCGACCTGTTCTGCAACCCTATCGAATTCTTCCTGAATGAGCCTAACTGCTCCACAGGTTGAAAGCACTTTCATTGCATCAGAGTTGAAGGACGCCATTTCCACGGGGTCGAGGAACTCTGTTTTTGCACCAATGAGCGGGTCAACTGTCATGATGATATATCCAAAACCGGCATCTTCAAGTGCCTGTCTGGCATCTTTTTTGGTTGGTCCGTCTGAGATCACAATGCAAGGCACATCTTTATAAATCTCTCGTGCAGCAGTTGGTCCCGGCGCACTTGAGTTCGGACTGATCATGACATAGAAGTCAGCATTAAAATTCTTTAAGCGTTCTGTGTCTGCAGCTTCATCTGGTCCCATCTTCGGTCCGGTACCGAACACGCGCATTTGAATACCCTGTCTTGCTGCAATCTCATCCTGAACCAGGTCAATAACCTGACTCATCCCTAAGTTCCCTAGCTTTATGAATCCTATCTTAGCCATATTGAATCACATTATTGCAATTGCTGGCGTAGCATATATCATTTTTGGAATTGTTCGATACATTTTGTATATATTTTAACAGTTCTATGTTGATACGTCATTGCTATATCACTATATGAGTTAAAGTTGACAGCAATGAAAAAGAATATTAATTTTGTTGTTTGTATAAAGGGAAAATAAAAAGGTGAAATAATGATGAGGAAAACAGTAATTGTCTTCTTTTTAATTGCTATACTTCTTATGCAGAGTGTTGCGGTTAGCGCTTTGACCGAAAGTGATGCAAAACAGGCATGGAAAGATGCAAAACAGGTTAGCAAGGAAAAACAGGAAATACACAGAGATGCAAAAATAAAATTCGCCGGGGATAAAAGCGAAGAAAACAGGCAGGAAGTTGTAGATACTGGAAAAGAGACATTACACGCAGCCCTTGATGAAGTAGAAGCATGGTTGATCTGGAAAGATCTGGAAGCTGAAGAAAATCCAGATCTGCCGGATGATCTAAAAGAAACGATCAGCGAAGATGTAGACACCAATCTGGCGAAGATCGATGAGCTAAGAACAGATGTCGATGGCGTATCAAATCAACTTGAATTGGGAATCGTATTCCTGAAAATGGTGGGTAAGTATCTTGAATTGCTGACCGATGTTGCAAGAGACTCCGGAAGAATCTATGTTCATATCGCAGACACCTACATTGATACAGCCGAAGAATATGAATCAAAGTTGCGTGTGGAAGCTGAAAAAATGGATAATAATGATGCTATTATTGAAAAACTTGATATGGCTAAAAGTGACATCATCGAAGCAAAAAGGAACGTTAATCAAGCAGAATCCTCCTATGAACAGGTGGTGCTCCCGGGAACTCCTTTGATCAAGTTTTCAGAAGGAAATAATTATTTAAGGGTCGCCAAAACCAATCTCCTTAGCGCGCATAGTAATCTAAATCAAGCATATAACCTGATGCTTAAGAGGTGAATGAGATGAAAAAGAAAATTTGTGTCGTAGGGCTGGTTCTACTGTTCGGTTTATTTGCCAGTGGTTGTGCTGACCAGCAGCCACAGGAAAAGACCACTCAGGAAATTGATCACGAAGATACAGAGACTGATATTCCGGTCGGAACAGAAACTCCTCATCAGGATGAAGCAAATGAAAATGATTATGCTGAATCTAATGTAACTTCTGTAACACAGGAAGAACTTGATAAATTAAAAGAAGATATAGGGAAACTTGAAGCCGATGACCTGGGGGGTCTTTCAGGCGATTAGATTTTTGATGTTGCCGGATGAATGCATTTAAGGAAGAGTGAGTTTCAAACTCTCTTCTATCTTTTTCCTGTGCATGATTCCTGTAATAAATAACATAACCCAAACAAAAGATGACAAGTATACAAGCTGCCTGCATCCAGATGGATATCTTACATTGTTCGAAGCCAGCTAACGTTTCCAAAGCTCTTTCAATGGCAAAGAATGCCATAAGCTGCGGCGCAAAACTTATTGTGTTACCGGAAGTATTCTCAACCGGATTTTGCTATGATAACATGGAGGACGTTTCAGAGCGTGCCCCATACCCGACAATTAAAACATTGTCTGATTTTTCAAAGGAACATGATTGCATTATTATTGGCTCGATCATTGAAAATAAGACGGATGATAATGGGCTACCTGCATATTATAATCTCGGCTTTTGTATTGAATCCGGACACATTGCCGGCACTTACAGAAAAACCCATCCTTTCGGTATGGAAAAGTCGTATTTCTCAAAGGGAGATACGATCTTGCCTATAGAACTAAAAAAGAACAATATAACCATTGGTCTTGAGATATGTTATGAACTAAGGTTTCCCGAGGTGGCAAGAAAATTATCACTCGCTGGTGCAGATATACTTGTTACCATCGCTGAATTCCCGAACCCGAAAGCCAATCAGTGGAGGTCACTCGCCATGTCCCGCGCAATAGAGAACCAGCTTCATCACATAGCCTGCAACCGCACAGGCAAGGACCCTTATTCGTCATTTTTTGGCGGTTCCCTTATCATTGATTCCTGGGGCGAGGTCAAAGCCCAGGCCGGGAATGATGAATGCATCATCATACATGATATCGATCTGGATGAGAATAAAAAGATCCGCAGCATGATCCCACTTTTTGAAGATAGGCGTCCGGATATCTATTAATTCCGTACCAGCTTGGAATGGGGAGTTAAGAGTTGTTAACGGATATTTCCACACTCATCCGTCTAACCGGAATTATTTCCTGAATACTCATCCTGCTTTTCCATAACTTAAATCCGGTTATTTTTGTGTCTTATTTTCTTTTGTCTTAAATTCTGAAATATCCACCAATAGGTATTAATCCATATTAGTATCAAAATCCAGTTTGGAGTTGTATTTGACCTGACAGCTAAAAAGGATAAGTTCATAAAGCGAAAGGCTAATTTCACGAGCCAAAGGTGGAATAATGACAATAAGAGAAGACATCCATAAAGTACTTATCATAGGTTCCGGACCCATACTCATCGGTCAGGCAGCGGAGTTCGATTATTCCGGTACGCAGGCGTGCAAGGCACTGCGCCAGCTAGGTTATGAGATCGTGCTGGTAAACTCCAACCCTGCCACCATCATGACCGATCCGGGAATGGCGGACAGGACTTATATTGAGCCGCTAAACCTCGAAACGCTCGAGAAGATCATAGATAAAGAGCGACCTGACGCATTGCTTCCAAACCTTGGTGGCCAGAAAGGATTAAACCTCTCATCTGAGCTTTATAAAGCGGGCGTGCTCGAAAAATACGGTGTGAAGATCATAGGGGTGCAGGCTGATGCAATAGAGAGAGGTGAAGACCGGGTCACGTTCAAGGAAACGATGAATAATCTCGGTCTGGAAGTACCGCGCAGTGAAGCCACGTTCAGTGTTGAAGAAGCGGAAAGGATAGCAAAGGAGATCGGGTATCCGGTTGTTATCAGACCTGCATATACAATGGGAGGGACAGGTGGTGGTTTCGTCTACAACGTTGATGAACTTCGCACCATTGCTGCACGTGGTATCGCCGCAAGTTTGATCGGGCAGATCCTTGTGGAGGAATCTGTACTGGGCTGGGAGGAACTGGAACTAGAGGTTGTAAGAGACACGGAGGGCAACAAGATCACCGTGTGCTTTATTGAGAACATCGACGCTATGGGCGTACACACCGGTGACAGCTTCTGTTCCGCACCCATGCTCACTATCGATGAAGAACTTCAGGAGCGTCTGCAGGAATACTCGTACCGCATCGTCGATGCCATCGGTGTGATCGGCGGTACGAACGTCCAGTTTGCTCACGACCCGGAGACGGGACGCGTGGTGGTCATCGAGATCAATCCACGCACATCACGCTCATCCGCACTTGCCTCCAAGGCCACCGGATTCCCTATCGCGTTGGTATCTGCGAAACTTGCCGGCGGACTCCTGCTGCAGGACATCCCCTACTGGCGCGATGGAACACTGAACAGATACACGCCATCCGGTGACTATGTGGTCATAAAGTTCGCACGCTGGGCGTTCGAAAAGTTCCCGGGCTCTATCGACCAGCTCGGTACCCAGATGCGTGCTGTCGGCGAGGCAATGAGCATCGGTAAGAATTATAAGGAAGCATTCCAGAAGGCGATCCGTTCACTGGAGACGGGGCGTTATGGACTAGGGTTCGCCAAGAACTTCAATGAACTTTCACTGGACGAATTACGTAAGTTGCTGATAGAACCGTCATCTGAGCGTCAGTTCATCATGTACGAAGCGCTTCGAAAGGGAATGTCCATCGATGAAATGCACAGGATCACGCACATCAAATCCTGGTTCCTGCAGCAAATGAAGGAACTTGTCGAACTTGAAGAAGATATCCTCAAGTACAGGAACGGCAAACTGCCAGATGATCTTCTCATCCGGGCCAAAAAGGACGGATTCTCTGATCGATACCTCGGCAAGATACTCGATGTGCCAGAGAAAGATATCCGTGAGCACCGTCTGTCACTCGGTGTGCAGCAGGCATGGAATATCGTTCCAGTGAGCGGTGCGGAGAACGCAGCTTATTACTACTCTACCTATAATGCACCTGACGAGGTGCCAGTTTCAGATCGAAAGAAGATCATGATCCTTGGCGGCGGTCCGAACCGGATAGGTCAGGGTATCGAGTT
>JAFGQV010000190.1 GCA_016935475.1 Methanosarcinaceae archaeon | reverse complement strand
AATTTGGTGTCAAGCTGCAACCATTTTAGTTCCTTTAATTTTTGTTTAGTTATCTTTCAAAACTACAATTTGGTGTCAAGCTGCAACGAGTTAAGACTTGACAAAAAAGTTGTTGGTATCTTTCAAAACTACAATTTGGTGTCAAGCTGCAACAGCTTCTTTACCGTGCAGAATTTAGCATCCATCTTTCAAAACTACAATTTGGTGTCAAGCTGCAACTGCTTCGTTCAATTTTATTTTCATGTTTTTATCTTTCAAAACTACAATTTGGTGTCAAGCTGTCGACAAATTGTCGGCAACTGCTCCCTGCTGTTAAATTCTAACTTATGAATTCTACCTTCACTGAAAATTCTACTCCAATCTATCCCTCACCCTCTGCGGCAGAATGTTCAAAAAATTATCTCTCGCTACAAGGCGTGCAGTTTTCGGCGTGAGCGCATCCAGAAACACATAATAACTCAAGATATCCTTTTTATATTTTCCGAAATGGCCCACTGTATCCGTACCGACCATAAACCTGTCCGGGAATTCTTCTACAAGCGCTACCCAGTCTTTGTTTGGCGTATCGTTGGGTACAATGTCCATAGGGTACACAACCCAGGAGATGTCGATCCAGAGATTGGGATAGGTCTTGAGCATACACCGAAGGTCCTGTACCAGTGTGGGAACCACAATACGCCGGCTGATGCCGGCATGTGCCCATACAAAGCGGGTGTCCGGATGACGCTTTACCGCTTCTTCCATTTCATGAAGATACAGCGGTTCATGAACCCACACGGAGCTGATATCGCTGTGCACACACACGGGGAGATCATGTTCGGCAGCGAACGCATAAATCGGATCGAGTGCCATATGATTGGCACGAGCCCGTTCGCCGTAGGTCAGGGCGGTCAGGTCATCATGACGGGTTTGAATCTCACCGATGCCTTCCCAGAGATCGGGATACCATTCATACATTAACTTAACGTGCTGTATGGCATTTCTATCTGTCGCATTAAAGCCGCAAAGGAATGGATGAATTCTTGTGCGCTCAGATTCGGAAAGACCCAAAACTGCACGGGCAACAATAACATCAGTGGCGCTGTACCAGTATATTCTCGCATCATCTTCCAGATAATAGTGGGGACGAATAGCGTCAATCGCATCCCATTTTTTTACTAGAGGAAGCCCATTGACCATGCAATGATCGACTCCGGCATTTTCCATTGCGCAGAGAAGTGAGTCTATCCCATCAGTTTCCTGAAGGAAATCAACAAAATGCAGATGAGAATCAGCAACAGAATACCGAATTGAGTCTGTGGAATCTGCGGACAGCTGATATAGAATAAAAGGTGCCGAGAAAACAAACAGGAAGATGAAAAAATTATTACAAATTGAACGTAACTTCATAATTGAATTCCTTATGATACTTTATTTTGAATACTGACCTCTGAATTCTGTCTTCTTACTCAAGCTGCTGCTTTATCCACAAAGCTCCTTCAAGGAAGGCAATCGGAGCAGCGGACACATGAACGGTTCCAGCCCAGTTCGGAACCGGAGGGAACTCCACATATGTAATATTCTGCGCACCACCTTGCGTAAAGGCAGCTTTAGCAGCTTCGTAATTACCAATAGGTACGCAGTCATCATTCTGGCAATGCCACAGGAGCATGGTGGTTTCGGGAATCCAGTTTGGATAAGTGTCGTTCTCATACAGTTTTTGCCACGCTACACTGGTAGAGTCGTTAAGAGAATCAATGAAAGCATCTTCAAATACTTCTTTAAGGATATGCGAAGCCGGCATGATGCCATTCACGACATCCTCATCGTAAAAGCCGGTTGTATATTTTGGAATGTCGGTTCTGTACGGTTCTTTCAGCATTTGATCATAAACAAAGGCATTCGGATATTCTGTGTGATAACCCACAAGCATGAGGGGAAGGAAGTATGGAACGGGAAAGGGATCGTCGCTCAGTATCACATCGAGCATCGTGCCGGAAAGATCATAAGGACCATCCATGCAAACCGAGCCAGTCAGCGGGATATCACGATCTTCCAATTCCTGGGTGACTGCCATGGTCACGAATCCGCCTTCTGAGTAGCCATACACAAAGAGATGTCCGTCCCAGTTCACAAAATCATGATTATTGTCCTTTATCATGTTGATGCCTTTTTCCACCATATCTGCTGTTGCGGTGGAGAGTTTCTCACGAATACAATAGGGATGTGTCTCGTTCAGATCGTATCCCATTCCCTGGTAATCCGGCATTACGATCGACCAGCCGAAGAACGAAGCCAGCACATAAGCAACAACGACTTCTTCAAAATTTTTGTATTCAGCAGGATCAAAGAGATCCCATTTTGAGGGAGCATATTTCTTAAGCAGCTCAGTGCCGTGATTATAGGAAACCAGTGGAGTCTCAAGTATTTCGCCATCCAATTTAAAAGGATAGATGAAAAGCCCGGAAAGCTCGATGTCATTTCCCTGATCGTCCTTGGATGCGTATTTCACAACTTCGTGTGACACAAGATGCGGACCCCCGGTTGCGTTTTGAGAGATCTCGTAGTATAGGTCGTGGTAATCGAATCCATCTGGGTCATCCGGTAGTTCCTGCACTTGGTCCATAATATCTTCGATGTCCAGCTCGTAATGTTCAACAACAGTGAAACCCCCGTTAGATGTTGGTTCTGTTGTTTTACAACACGAAGCAATTAATACTATTATGAAAAGAGAAATGCTCAGCCCGAATATAATTCGGACGGTTTTGTTTTTCATGCTAACTCCTGACTTCTGAATTCCCTGGCACGGCGTATTCCCGATTTAATCGGGATGAAGCCGGCTGAATTCTGTCTACTCTTTTATGGAATATACACCTTAAATGCCCTTGTATACACTCCGTCCCTTCCAACTCCCGCTATCCAGTGCCCATCTGGCGTGATGGCGGTTGCAGCGATGAGATCCCAGTCTGCAAGTTCAGAAGACAACCCTTCGTCTTCCAGCCAATCCTGGAGGGAGAACATCGCATCATTCTTGAATTTAATAAACGCTATGTCATAGGATGTGCCCACGATACGATCTCCATTATCGGATGCAGCGAGTGCAATCGAAGCCGGCTGCATAGGACCCGGATAAGGACTGAAAGTACCAAGAAGATGAACTTGTCGAAGATTGTCCCAGTACGCAGCATAGGGTGTTTCATCATCATCAAAGACAACTCCTGTTATTGTGCTCCCGTCAGCGGATATTCCTTTTGCAATACCATTCTCATAACCTGAAGGCAGAGGAAGTCTGGTGGCTGAAGTATCTTTTGCCCTATCGAAATAGATAGGAATTTCTATACCAATAGTATCCATTTCAGCAATATCAGAACCAACCATGATCATGCCATCTTCTGAGATATCGAACAAGCTAGTTTGGGTATTTGTGTATTGTGCACTGTCTCCGAAAGTGGATGCGAGGATGGTGAATTCGCCTGTCGCTACATTATAATAATAGCCGCCTTGATCTTCTCGGGCGTTAGCGCTGAGACCGACAAGGATATTACCGTTCCCGGAGATTCCTGTTGCTGTTTGAGCAGGCATAGAACTTGAAGGATCAATGATCGCATTCCATTGGTCGTTTGCATAATAAAATGCTACTGGCGTCAGATCAGCTATTCCTTGATTCCCGACCATCACGCCTGTGTTTGATATATCATACACCGCACACTGACGTTCGAAGCCCGGGATCTGAGTTCCAGGGAAAGGAAGAACGGTAACGACATCATCTGTCCAATATACTGGAGGAATTTCCATATATTTACCACCATCAGGGGTATTTACTGCGCTACCACCGACAACGATCGTGCCATCGTTATTTATTCCTTCGGCAAAACCAAGAGAAAAATCCACACCTGCATAAGGAAGTGCAGTAAAAATTAATTTTGTGGGGTCGGTACTTTTACTGCAGGCGTTCATAAGAAGCATGGTCGACAGTATACATATCCCAAGGATTAAAGATAGTATCTTTTCTTTGCATTGTTTTCTTTTCATCGTTTCTCCTACATTTTTTTTCACAGGTGAATTTAACGTTATAAAGGGGTTCACACTGTCAATTTTTTTAGTTGATTACATACTCCTAAAATTTTTACCAGCTTCTTTTCATCTATAATCTGGTTCATAAGTCGATGTTGAATGTTAATACGCCGTGAATATGCTCCCGGCAACTCGCCAAAAAGCTTTTTAAAAGAGGGCTGTTTACAATATGGATTTTCACGAAGTATTTCAATAAGAGTTTCAGCTTTATTTTTCAGTCCCGAAAGAGCTATTTT
>JAFGQV010000189.1 GCA_016935475.1 Methanosarcinaceae archaeon | reverse complement strand
TCTTCGATGGCACCCTCAAAATCAAGAAGAGGCCAGACCACGTACCTGTCTGCCACCTCAGGACGCGGATGCGGGGTCTTCACGATCCGAAACGCACCAAAATCACGCAGTGCAGGGTCCTTATGCGTAATATCGGTCTTAATGCGAACCACTACCTCCTTTTCCTCGTAGTCCCCGGCAAGCATCTTCTTCCAGTGCTCAAGATTGACTTCAGGTGTCTGGTCCCTGTGGGGGCATGGTTCCTTGGCATCCTTATATTTCTTGAAATCCTCGCCTTTGCAGAAACATACGTAGGCATGTCCCATTCCGAGCAGTTGTTCCGCATACCTGTAATACACAGGCAGCCGGTCGGATGCAATGACCACCTTATCAGGTACCGCACCAAGCCATTTGCAGTCTTCCAGATACCAGTCATAGGCTTCAAGCATCGGGCGTTTCGTCTGCGGATCGGTATCATCAAAACGTATGATGAAAGAGCCGCCATATTTCTTCACGTACTCAGAGTTGACCACGATCCCGCGGGTGCTTCCAAGGGTTGGCGGACCGTTCGGGTTCGGTGCAAACCGCATGACCACCTTTTCGCCTTCCGCAACAGCCAGAGGTTTCAGTCCCTTTTCAGGTTCTTTTTTGACGCTCAGCTCTTCAATAAGTTCAGGTGCAAGCGCTTCAAGACGGCTGCGCCAGGAATCTGGGTCTCCTTTCGATACATCTTTGAGGACCTTCTGGATCACAGGTGCAACTTCCTTTGCCAGCGGGCGAAGATGGGGACATTCGCCCATCACACGCCCCATCACAGCTCCGATCTGCGGGGGTTTACCGTACTTGACAGCATTATGCAGTGCAAATTTCTCAATGGTCCTGACATCATCAGCTTCCAGTGTCATTAATAATTCTCCTATAAAAAAACAAAGATCAGGTCGAAACGAACCGGGTCATTCGATAGATTTTCCTATCTCCCGGACATGCGTCGCCTTTTTGATGATCCCGTCGATCTCATTTTCAAAACCCGAAAGGAACTCTTTCACCTGCTCTCCAACGACAGCGCCATGAGCAGACGGTTTTATCAGTCTCTCCTGCTCAAGTACGCGAAGCGAGTATCGTACCTTATGTGTTGGCATGTTTGTCTCTTCCGAGAGTTTCAATATACCTATAGGTTCGCTTTCTATGACTTTTTTCAGGACTATCAGATGGCGTTCCGTAAGTTCCAATTCACCGTTGACCTGGTCAAATAACATTAAACAACCTCGTTTCTTAGAATCCCTATGCCTTCGATCTCAACCTCAACAACATCACACCGATGGAGTTCACCAACGCCCGGCGGCGTGCCTGTTGCTATAACATCCCCCAGTTCAAGTGTCATAATGTTAGATATGAACTCCACGAGATGTGGTATGTCAAATATCAGGTTCGATGTATTTGAATCCTGCCTGACTTCCCCATTGACCCTGCATTTGATGGATGCGTTTTTAGGATCGAACTCACCGGGCAGTGCAATGAACGGACCGATAGGTGCAAAGGTGTCAAAGCTCTTTGCACGTGTCCACTGCCCGTCACGCTGCTGAAGGTCACGTGCAGTAACATCATTAAAGCAGGTATAGCCCGCGATCACATCGTTTGCCTGTTCAGCGCTTATGTTCTTGCATTTTTTCCCTATGACAACCGCCAGTTCTGCCTCATGATCTACCTGCTGGCTTGACTTCGGGTAAATGATCCTATCTTCATGACCAACTGCTGCGGATGGAGGTTTTATGAATATTATGGGCTCGTTCTGGACCTTCATGTTCAGTTCAACTGCATGGTCATGGTAATTAAGCCCGATGCATATGATCTTTGATGGTACTGTCGGTGAAAGTATCTCAAGTTGTGAGAGTTTGAATGTCCTGCTTTCGGCACCACCCTTTGCCTGCACAAGACTGCCGCTGATCTCACCATAAAAAATATCATTTCCGCATTTGAATCGACCAATCATGATTGAACACGTTTTTTGTTCTTATAGTAGATAAAGAACTCCCACATGGAGTTTTAAGAATCTTGATCCTCTTTTTTTGACACCAGCGTAAATGGATACTCTTGTATAAGATCGAACAAGAATCACTATCATCTGCCATGTACCCTGAATTCAACAGCAAATACACCAAAACAGTTTTATTTAACATGTAAACATCATTTATAAAAGGTGAGTATAGGTGGTAATATTATGATAGTCGGTAATCTAAAAGAGGTGCAATTTTGGAACTAAATCGGTTTACCCAGAAGGCACAGGAAGCAATTCAGGGTTCAACTACGATCGCAGCACGATACTACCAGCAGCAGATCGATTGCGAACATCTGTTTCTTGCGCTGCTGGAACAAAGTGAAGGACTTGCGAAAGGGCTTCTCCAGAAGATGGACATCCCTCCGGAGTCAATTATCCAGCAGCTTGAAGATCATCTCTCAAAACTTCCGCAGGTGTCCGGACCGGGGAGCGAGCAGGTGTACATGACACGTAAACTCAACAGGGTGCTGGATAGTGCATCAAGAGAAGCGGGCAAGATGCAGGATGAGTATATCAGCGTGGAACATATACTACTTTCACTGCTTGACGAAACCGACAGTTTTAGCAGCCAGATACTGACCGGTGCCGGAGCGACCCGGGAAAAGCTCCTGAAGGCAATAGCAGATGTCAGGGGCGGCAGACGGGTTACCTCGGAAAATCCAGAAGCAACCTATGAAGCACTCAAGAAATACGGGATCGACTTCACCGAACTCGCATCACAGGGAAAACTTGACCCTGTCATAGGAAGGGACCGTGAGATAAGGCACGCCATCGAGATACTTTCCCGTCGCAGGAAGAACAACCCGGTGTTCATAGGTGAAGCCGGTGTGGGCAAGACCGCGGTAGTTGAAGGGCTTGCACAGCGGATCGTAAATCGTGATGTACCCGAAGCTATGAAGAACAAGCGCATCATTGCCCTTGATATGGGTTCACTCATCGCGGGTGCAAAGTTTCGGGGGGAGTTCGAAGAGCGTCTGAAGGCGGTCCTGAAAGAAGTTGCGGATTCGGAGGGAGAGATCATTCTCTTCATCGATGAACTGCATACTGTAATAGGTGCAGGTGCCACCGAAGGTGCAATGGATGCAGGAAATCTCCTGAAACCCATGCTAGCCAGAGGGGAGCTTCACTGTATCGGTGCAACCACACTCAATGAGTACCGGAAGTATATCGAGAAGGATGCGGCTTTTGAGCGGCGTTTCATGCCGGTACTCATCGACCAGCCAACTGTGGAGGATACCATATCGATACTCAGGGGGCTCAAGGAAAGTTATGAAGTTCATCATGGGGTAAGGATAAAGGACAGTGCACTTGTTGCTGCTGCAATTTTGAGCAACCGTTACATAGCAGACCGTTTCCTGCCGGACAAGGCTATCGATCTTGTTGATGAGGCGGCTGCAAAGATGAGGACCGAGATAGACAGCAAGCCCACTGACCTTGACGGGTCTGACCGTAAGATCATGCAGCTTGAGATCGAACGCGAGGCACTGAAGAAAGAGAAAGATGCAGCATCAAAGGAGAGGCTTGCTGACCTGGAGAAGGAACTTGCAGAGATACGTGCCGAATCCGATGCAATGCGTGCACAGTGGCAGAATGAAAAAGAGGCCATAGCAAAGCTCAGGTCCCTCAAAGAACAGATAGAGGATACAAAACAGGACATTGAGCAGGCTGAACGCGATTACTACCAGAACAAAGTGGATAACCTTAACCGTGCCGCTGAACTGAGACACGGTATACTTCCGGCACTGGAACGCCAGTATGCAGAGGAGGAAGCCCACCTGCAGGAGAAGCAGAACGGGATGCTGCTTAAGGAAGAGGTCGGGGAAGAGGATATTGCAGAGATCGTCAGCGAGTGGACAAATATCCCTGTGAACAGACTGATGGAAGGGGAACGCGAAAAACTGACGCATATTGAAGATAACCTGCATAAGCGCATCATCGGACAGGATGAAGCTGTTAAGGCAGTGGCAGATGCAGTAATACGTGCCTATGCAGGCATCAAGGACCCGAAGAGACCCATCGGCAGTTTCATCTTCATCGGTCCTACAGGTGTAGGAAAGACGGAACTTGCCAAAGCACTGGCTGCCGAGCTTTTTGACGATGAGAACAACATGGTCCGCCTCGATATGTCCGAGTACATGGAAAAGCACACTGTCTCGCGTATGATAGGTGCGCCGCCGGGCTATATCGGGCATGAGGAAGGAGGGCAGCTTACCGAGGCGATCCGGCGCAGGCCCTATGCTGTGATCCTCTTCGATGAGATCGAGAAGGCGCATCATGATGTGTTCAATATCATGCTCCAGATACTGGATGACGGGCGGCTTACCGATTCACACGGAAGGACAGTTGACTTCAGGAACACCCTGATCATCATGACCTCGAATATCTGTGTGGATTATGCCAGTGTGCAAATGAAGAAAGGCGGGGACTACAGCGAGATGCAGGCGATAGCGATCAATGAGCTTAGCAGGCATTTCAGACCCGAGTTCTTAAACCGCATCGATGAGGTGGTCATCTTCCGCCCCCTGACAAAAGGGCAGCTTGTGAGTATTGTGGATATCAAGGTTGCAGACCTGATTGCCAGGCTCAAGCAGCAGCGGATCAACCTTGAGATCACGGATGCTGCCAAGAAATATCTTGGCGAGGCAGGCTACAGCGAGAGTTATGGTGCACGCCCCCTGCAGCGCGTTATCCAGCGAGAGGTGGAAACGAACGTGGGTAAGTTCATTGTTTCAGGCAAAGCGCTGGAAGGCTCAAAGGTCGTTGTGGATGCCGATGAGCGTGGGATCGCGGTAAGGGTGGAAGAAAGTTAAAAGACCATACAGCATTCTCCAAAAATCCCCTTCTCTCTTCAGAACCGTCATCGGTTCTGATATGGAGGGTACCTGCCGCAGAGAACCTGTTCTTGAATACTGGCAGGCGTTATGATATGGAAGGAAACATAAGTTCGCCCCTGGAATACATGGGGACGAACGAAAAGTCTAAAAAATAAAAACGGAAGAATCAATCTGATAAGACCATTAACATGTAGTCTCCCATAGACCTACTAGATTTGAGTTAGAATCAGTAGATATGAAAGACTTAATCTAGTTTTCAAAGGACTGTTAGATATTGCATGTTTTATGTTGGCTGAAAAAAGATTTAAGGGGAGTTTTGAAATAGGCTCATTGCAAAACTTCCCTGATGAACTGACCTTCGCCAATTAACTCGATGATGTTGCCTAATCTTTCTTTTCCGGGTTTTGTCCGATATTTGACAAAAACTTTGCCTATCTGTTCCACGAGAGACGAGATCTCATCCCTTGTACAGAATTCCTTTAAAAGAACACCATTTGTTGGTCGCCTTGCATCATTTCCACCAATCCAGACCGAATAACCGATTTTATCCTCTACAGCCGCATCATGTGGACAACCCCTAACACACCATCCACAGTTGATACATAGGTCCCTGTCAATAACGGCCTTTCTTGCGACTATCGAGATAGCATTTAATTTACACAGTTCGGTGCATCTTCCGCAACCTGTACATTTCTCTTCATCGATTTTAGGGCGCAACTGTCCAACTATACCAATGTCGTTACGTTCTGCCCTTACACAACTATTTGGGCATCCTGCGACACCTATTTTCATTTTGTGGGGTGTAAGCTTCTGTGCAAACTGCATGGTTAGTTCATTGGCAAGTTCTTTCGTTTCGACAAGACCCTCCGGACAATAAGCCATACCGGGACATGCATTAGCATAGCCCATTCCAATAGTCTTAAGTCCATTTCCATAAACTTCTGCCATCAGGTCGTCAACGTTCTCTCCTTTTACTCCCTGTATTTCAATGCTTTTTCTAGTTGTAAACTCCAGAGTGCCGTCACCATATTTTTCAGCAAGTTCCGCAACCTTTGCAATATAGTCATGATTCACAATTCCTGAATTGGTTTTGATCTTCACGAAATTGGTGCCATTTGCTTCTGGTCGTACCCCCGGATAGTCGCGTACCCAGTAGAACTTCACATCTTTTCCATCATCCAGACGACTTTTAAGTTCATTCCTGAACTTCCTCATCTTGATGCCAGCAAAGTCTTCAATGTCATTAACATCGACTCCTTCAGATGTTTCTATATATCCTGCCTCTTCTGCTGCCTCAAGTAATTTCAGTCCTTTATCATTCCGGGCTATCAGTGTTGTCCACCCGGCTGATGAACCTATATGACCGGCTGAAATATCTGCCGTCTTGGCAACAGCATCCCGGCAAATACGGCAACCTTCCCAAACACAATCTGCAATGTCTTTCAGGGAGATCTCAACTTCCCCTTTATCGGTCGTTACGAGCATTTCATCCAATCTTATAGAATATTTCTTGATATTGGCCAGATCAATTCCTGTGTTTCTCAGGTATTCGGACAATTTTTCATAGTTAAAATTCTCCATACAGAATAAACCTATTACATAAGGGATGTTTGGGATATTGGCCTTCTCACCATCCATTCCAACTTCCACAGGATGGACATTAAGTCCTGTGAAAAATTGTGTCCTTCTGGTACCATATGTCTGGCATGGAACACCCACCATGGCAACATTTTTCAGTGTATCATTGCTCTGACGAAGTGCAGATATTACAGGCACGGCAGAATATTTTGCGCCTTGGGAATCCATAAGTTCTTCTTTGCTCGTAACAATACGGGAATTTGGTTTTGTAAAACCTACAGTGGTAACCGCACCATCTATTAATCCATTATCAAAACAATAACTAAGAAGAGCAGTAACAGCACCACCATCCTGCCCTTTTTCTCTTATTGCAGGATCAGTTGCTTTCGCAGATATGATTTTTTCAAATTGTCCAATCAGGGAAGGAGGTTTTGCTTTAAAGTTAAATACATTCATCGATATACGCGCTGCATCCGTCATTACGCGCTGGCAGACATCTTTGCATGCACCTTCTCCATTTCGGTAACATTCTTCTTTTAGTTTAGGACCATTTTCATCAAAATCAATTATTTCATAAGGGCAAACTGCGGCACAAGCACCGCACAAAGTACACATGCCCGTATCAACAACTGCATCTTTTAAAAACCACTTGTATTCATCCGACACTGGTATTATCTCCTATTGATGTTCATTTCTTTTTTATCAAAAAAATACCACGCGCATAAAACTGATTTTTGTCAGTTTTGCAAATAAAAACAGAACCTTATTTTTGATAAGGTTTTCTTCGAAATAGGCTCATTTTCTTAAACTCATATTTATAAATCATTTTTACATCTGGTATCTTTTTGATACTAATATATTAAAGGTACTTTGTTTAAATAACAGATGGTTTCTATGTTTATACCATGAAGAACTGTACGGTCTACAAAACAATGAACATCGTCGGAAAACGATGGACAATCCCTATCCTTCTGGAGTTATACAAAGGAGAAAAGAGGGAAAAACATTTTAACGAATTGAAAAGGAAAGTTGTGGGCATAACACCAAAAATTCTCTCCGTAAGGCTTGTAGAACTTCAAACGGAAGGATTGGTTGAAAAATATGTTGGCAGTTCAGTTTTGCCGGAAAGATCTAATTATTTCCTTACGGAAAGCGGGGAAGATTTCGTGAAGGTGATCCAGGAAATTAAAAAATGGGGCACGAAGTGGAAATTCGAAAATAGCGAATGTGATCGGTCGCTTTGCAGATACTGTGATATATAAAGTCAAAAGTATGCAACTTCAATTTTTGAAGTGGTTTAAATGACAATTTCAACCACATTATGTAGACAGTAATAAAGGACGTATGAGCTATAAAACACAATAACACGTAAAGATAATGTTGCCTTTCCGATTTATTTTTGTCAGCTATTCCTTCAAATTCCAACCCTTTGCCCGCTGGCACTTCTCTTGTACTTCCCGAACTCAGAACCAACAAGCTGCGTACCATTGAACACAGGTCCGTCCTTGCATACCCGAAGACCTGACGGGTCCATACAGCATGCTCCGCACACACCGATCCCGCATTTGAAATACCTGTGCAGGCTGAACTCCGACCGCTCAAGTGCACCTGCATCCTGAAGAATGTCAAACACCCTTGCCATCATAACCTCTGGACCGCATGTGTATATCCGGTCATATGCCGGGAGGTCAAGTTCGCGGAGAGCATCCGTCACAAAACCCTTTCTTCCTTCAGAACCGTCATCCGTTGTGATATGGAGGATACCTGTCCCGGAGAATCTGTTCTTGAACACCAGTTCATCAGCATTTCGCGCACCGAGTATGGTCGTGACCTCAGCACCCGCACCTTCAGCACACTCTGCCAGTGGTGCAAGGGGAGCCGCACCCACACCGCCTGCAACAACCAGTATCCTGTCACCTTTCCCTGGTAATGTGAATCCCTTGCCGGAAGGTCCACGGATTCCCACAGAATCACCCTCACCAAGTTCAAAGAGCCGTGATGTCGCATCCCCCACTTTCTGTACGGTAATGGCGTTCTTATACGAAAGTGTCATGGGAATTTCATCAACACCCCGTACCCAGACCATCACAAATTGTCCGGGTGTGGCACTGTCAAATGAAGCATCAAAAAAGAACGTCCTTATTGACGGCGATTCCTTAACAATCTTAGTGATCAAAGCATTTACCGGTCTCATCATACCATCCCGTGGGCAAGTCCTATAATATCTTCAACACCACCATAACCTTTCTCGGTCAGGAAGCTATCGATTCCCGATGAGATGGAACCGAACACATCCAGTCCCTCGAACACCGCTGAACCCACCTGGACTGCTGATGCACCTGCCATCATCATCTCAACTGCATCCTGCCATGTGGATATCCCGCCAACACCTATTACAGGAATGTCCAGTGCAGCATACAGGTCGTAGACACATTTGACAGCTATGGGTTTAATTGCCGGTCCTGACAATCCGCCGAACCTGTTCCCAAGGATCGGATACCCGGATGCGATATCTATCGCCATGGCACGCACTGTGTTGATGGCAACCACCGCATCAGCTCCCCCGGAGGCAGCTGCCTTCCCTATCGCCACAATATCCGTAACATTTGGAGTAAGCTTTACCCATACAGGCACGTCCACGTTATTGCACACTGCAGACGTGATCTGTTGCACTTTATGAGGGTCGCTACCTATCATTGCACCGTATCCCTCAGCATGCGGGCAGCTTAAGTTAAGTTCGAATGCATCGGGCTTTGCATGACTCAGACCCTCTGCAACTCTCACAAACTCATCGGCACTTCCCCCGAAAATGCTTGCAATAACAGGCACAGATGTTTCGTTTTTTGCGATCTCAAGTTCTTTTATAAAATCCTTATAAGAGGGGTTCGGAAGGCCCATTGCATTCAGGAACCCGCATTCCAGCCGGACCATGCTTGGGTTCGGGTGTCCTTTTTCTGGTGCCGGACCTATGGATTTCGTGACCACAGCACCTGCACCCTCCTTTGCAACATGGACAAGGGAGGCACCTGTGGTACCCATAATGCCTGCTGCCAGAATCGTTGGATTCTTAAGGTCAAGTCCTGTGATCGTTACCATATCCATCAACATCTTGAAGATATTTAATTTTGAGTGCCTGATAACTGGCAGAGCGCATCCTGCACCAATTCCTTGCCGCCATCCCTTACAAGTTCTTTCCCAAGCCTGGTGGCATGTTCCCTGTAACCTTCAACCGGGATGATCTCATCAACACGAACATCATGCGAACCGTCCAGTGCAAGCACCTCAGCACGCACATGTATCTCATCACCGCTGTCCAGTATTTCCGCATAAGAACCTACCGGCACAATGCATCCACCTTCCACTTCGGCGATTACCAGGCGCTCGATCTCGGTCTCCATACGCGTGGTTGCGTGATCAAGCTGAAAAGCCACGCTCTCAGCATCTGTATCAGTACGGGTAACGATGACGATCGTTCCCTGGTTAGCAGATGGGCAGAATGCATCAGGATTTAACTGTTCCACATTCATTTCCCAGCCCATACGCTGGAGTCCTGCCTCTGCGAGCATGATACCATCGTAAAGCCCGTCTTCCAATTTTTTGATGCGTGTATTAATATTCCCGCGTAGATCCTGAATATTCAGGTCCGGACGGTACCTTAGAAGCTGGGCACGCCTTCGCATGGACGTAGTACCAACAATAGCACCATCAGCAAGTTCGTCCAGTGTTGAGCCGTCGACGGTCAGGAGCACATCAAAGGGTGAATCGCGCTTCAACACCCCTGCGATGGACAGTTCCTCAGGCCGCTCGGTTGGGAGGTCCTTCATGGAATGAACAGCCAGGTCGATCTTGCCTGCAAGCATCCAGTCATCGATCTCACGCACGAAGGCACCGACGCCTTCAACCTCATGCAGGGGACGGTCTGTAAAAGTATCGCCAATGGTCTTTATGATAAGCTGCGTAGTTTCTACTCCGCGCTCATCAAGCATACGTGCAACAAGGTTTGCCTGTGCAAGGGCAAGAGCACTGCCACGGGTTCCGACAATCATTTTTTTAAAACTCCTATTTCAGGTTGGCTTCATACGCCTCAAGCGTCCTGTCAATATCGAGATCAGTGTGTGCGAATGACAGGAAGTTTGTCTCGAACTGCGAAGGTGGCAGGAACACACCACTTTTCAACATCCTGTGGAAGAACTCAAAGTAACCTTCCTTGTCGCATTTGAGGACTTCTTGGTAGTTCGATGGCGCATCTCCGAAGAATATCTTGAACATGGATGCAATTCCGCACACATTATAATCAAGTCCCATATCCGAGACGAGGTCAGATAACCGTGCACGTAACTCATCACCCTTTGCATTCAGGATCCTGTGAACATTCTCCTTTTCAAGGACCTCAAGAACCGCGATTCCCGCTGCTGCAGAAGCAGGATTTCCGCTGAATGTCCCTGCCTGATAAACTCCTCCGGACGGTGCGATCATCTCGATGATCTCACGCCTGCCTCCAAACACGCCGATCGGCATGCCTCCACCGACGATCTTACCAAGCGTTGTCATATCAGGGGTGACACCATAATATTCCTGTGCACCGCCCATTGCAAGCCTGAATCCCGTAATAACTTCGTCGAATATCAGCAGGACATCATTTTCCTGCGTGACCTTACGGACCTCTTTCAGGTAATCCCCTTCCGGTAATATCGGTCCGATATTACCCATCACGGGTTCAATAATAACAGCTGCCAGTTCGTCCCTGTTGGATTCAATGAGAGATGTCATTGCTTCAATGTCATTAAAGGGTACCTGAAGCGTATATTTTGTGAAATCCCCGGGAATTCCCATGGAATCCGGTTTCCCGAGGGTTGTTGCACCTGAACCGGCTTTAACAAGAACGGCGTCATGGGCACCGTGGAAACCGCCTTCTATTTTTATGAACTTGTTCTTTCCTGTGAACCCGCGTGCTGCCCGGATTGCACTCATGGTTGCTTCCGTTCCAGTGGAAACAAACCTGAGCATATCGATACTTGGATAAAGACCTGCGATCTTCTCTGCAAGGTTAACTTCGAGTTCCGTGGGCGTACCATATAGCCACCCCTTTTCAAGCTGCTCAACGATTGCAGCTTTAATGCGTGGATGAGCGTGTCCCAGTATCTTTGGACCATATGCCAGACAGTAGTCGATATACTCGTTCCCGTCAACATCCGTTATCTTCGAACCGTTTGCAGATGCTGTGTAAAAAGGATACGGTTTAATCGCCCGCACCGGACTGCTGACTCCACCCGGCAGAAGGGTTTTAGCCCTTTCATATATTTTTTCTGATTTTTCCAGACCCATAAGATCACCATTATAAATTTAAAAGACCCATAATAATCAACAAAATCTCTATTTCTCCTTCAGGATCTGTGCAAGGTCCTTTGCAAAATATGTGAGGATCATATCCGCACCCGCACGTTTGATGGAAAGCAAGGACTCGTACACAACTTTCTTCTCATCCAGCCACCC
>JAFGQV010000188.1 GCA_016935475.1 Methanosarcinaceae archaeon | reverse complement strand
TGCCATTGAAGAAATGACAGGAGTAACGAAGGAGGACATCCTCGGGAAAGGCGATTATACTTATGCTGTTCCGTTCTATGGTGAACGCAGACCTATCCTGATCGATCTCGTACTTGATTTTGACCGTGATTTCGAAAAGGAATACGATTTTGTAAAAAAGATAGGAAATACTCTCTTAGTCGAGACATTTGTCCCCTTTGTATATGGAGGGAAAGGCGCCTACCTGTGGGCAATAGCCTCAGCTCTCTTAGATAGTAGAGGAAAACTGATCGGAGCCATTGAATCAATCCGCGACATCACTGAACGCAAGCGTATGGAGGAGGCATTGCAGGAGCAAAAAGAGTTTGCATCAAACCTGATCCAGTATTCTGCAACTCCAACATTTGTCATAGACTCGCAGCATAAAGTTGTCTACTGGAATCTTGCCTGTGAAGATCTCACAGGCTTTAAGGCATCTGAGTTAGTTGGCACCGATGAACACTGGAAGTCAGTTTACGACCATAAACGACCAACCCTTGCGGATATGATAATAAATGGAGAATTTGACAATTATGTTGCACTATATAGCATATTTACTCCCTCACGTCACGTATCCAAGGGTTTACATGCTGAAGACTGGTTCCGAAATGTTGGTGGAAAGGATAAATATCTGATTTTCGATGCCGCTCCTATATACAACCGGGAAGGTGAGCTAATTGCTGCTGTGGAAACAATACAGGACATCACCGAGCGCAAGAAGGCAGAGGATGAGCTGCGTGATTCAAAGTACTTGTTGCAGACGGTATTGGACTCAATCCCTGCTGCAGTCTTTTGGAAAGATAGCGATTTAATTTACCTCGGCGGCAACCGAACTTGGCTGAAGGCGACAGGACTGAAGTCTTTAGAGGAGGTTATCGGAAAGAGTGACAACGACCTTCCGTGGGAAAAAGAGCAAACGGAATCGTTTCAGGAGAACGATAGGAGGGTTATAGAATCAGGTATTCCTGAATACAACATTATCGAGGCTTTTCGCCAAACTGACGGCACCTACGCATGGGCAAGGACCAACAAGGTGCCGCTGCTAGACAAGGAGGGCAACGTTGTAGGTGTCCTCGGTACCTATGAGGACATTACCGAGCGCAAACGGGCTGAAGAAGCATTGAAGCAAAGCGAAGAGCGGTATAGGAATGTGGTAGAGCTGGCTACCGATTCCATCATCGTGCACAGCGAAGAAGGGCGCATTATTTTTGTCAATCCTGCCTTGGTCATATTAGTTGGTGCAAAGGGTCCGGAAGACCTGATCGGAAAATCAGTGCTGGATATCATTCCACCTGAAAGGTGGGATTTAACCCGTGAACATATCCAGCAGGTCATTGATACACGTAAGCCTCTGAAAGGTCTCGAAGAAAAGGTCATGCGACTGGATGGATCAGTTATCGATGTTGAAGTAAACGGCACATTTATCATATACGGTGGAGAGCCTGCCATCATGATAGTGTTGCATGATATCACCGAGCGCAAGCGGGCTGAAGAAGCATTGAAGCAAAGCGAAGAGCGGTATAGGAATGTGGTAGAGATGGCTACCGATTCCATCGTTGTGAACGGCGAAGGAGGGCGCATTATTTTTGTCAATCATGCCATGGTCACATTAGTTGGTGCAAAGGGTCCGGAAGACCTGATCGGAAAATCAGTGCTGGATTTCATTCCATCTGAAAATCGGGAATTAACTATTAAACGAATTCAGCACATCCTTGATACACATGAGTCTCTGATAAATGTCGACGAAAAGGTCATGCGGCTGGATGGATCAGTTATCGATGCTGAGGTATCGGGTGGATTTATCATATACGGAGAAAAGCCTGCCATCCTGACATTGTTGCGTGATATCACCGAGCGCAAGCTGGCTGAAGAAGCATTGATGGAAAGCGAAGAAAAATACAGGGAAATGATTGAGGGTCTGGCAGAGGCTGTATATCGTATGACCCTGCCGGATGGAAGATACGAGTATTTCAGCCCTGCCGTAAAGGATGTTTTCGGATACAGCGCAGATGACTTCATCAATAACCCCCTCCTTGTAAGGAAAATAATCCATCCAGACTTTATCGGTTATTTCGAGGAAAAATGGGCGGACTTGATACACGGCAAAGTACCTCCGATTTACGAGTACAAAATAATAGATCACGAAGGGCACGAGAGGTGGATCATACAATCGAATAAGGGGATATTTAACGACGAGGGGAACATTATTGCCATAGAAGGCATTTGCAGGGACATCACTAAACGAAAGCTATCTGAGGTGGAAATTCATAAATATGCAGAAGAACTTAAGCGTTCGAATGAACTTAAGGACCTTTTCACGGATATCCTGCATCATGACCTGCTGAATCCTGCCAGTATTGTCAAAGGTTATACTGAAGTACTGCTTGATATGGAAGATAACGAGCAAAAACTTCAGTCTCTTCTGGCAATTGAGCGAAATAACGAAAGACTTATTGACCTGATCGAAAGGGCATCAAAATTCGCAAAGCTGGAATCCATTGAGAAACTTGATTTTAAAGAGATGGATATCGGATATATTTTAAAAGAAGTGATCGAAAATTTCAGATCCAGCCTCGAAGAAAAACAAATGCTGATCGAGTTTACAGCAGATGGAAGTTACCTCTCAAAGGTAAGTCCGGTTATCGAAGATGTGTTTGCAAACCTGCTGTCCAACGCCATCAAGTATAGTCCGGAAAAGAGCAGGATCATCATTGATATAATAGACGAAGGCGAAGACTGGAAGGTGTCGGTAACCGACTTTGGCGAGGGAATCTCGGACGACGATAAGCCAAAGCTTTTTGAGCGGTTCAAGCGTGTGAAAAAAGGGGCTGTAAAAGGGACCGGACTAGGGCTTGCAATTGTCAAAAGATTGATCGCTCTTCATGGCGGAACTGTTGGCGTTGAAGATAATCCTGCAGGACAGGGAAGTGTGTTCTGGGTAACTGTGAAAAAGGCGTTATGATCGTCATATTGTTTTAAAAATTCTGGCAATTTGGAATAAATTATCCATGCTTTTCATAATGCCCTGATTTCGACCTTAATCACTTTCACCACGCTTGCATCAAGATATAATACTAGCTGGTATATATTAATTCATAAACCGGAGACATACCGCATGGGGATATACACCGTATCTGAGCTGAACAGCTATATCAAACACCTTCTCACAACTGACCCGCATTTGGGGCAGATATGGGTGAGGGGGGAGATATCAAATCTCACAAAGCATAGTTCCGGTCATTATTATTTTACACTGAAGGACAAAAAAAGCCAGCTCAGTTGCGTCAGTTTCCGATCGACGAACCGTGGTCTTAAGTTCGAACCCGAATCTTCCATGAAAGTCCTGATATTCGGGGCTATCGATGTCTACACCGTCCGGGGACAGTACCAGATGCGTGTTCTGGACATACGACCGGACGGCATAGGGGAGTTATACAAAGCCTTCGAGCAGCTTAAAAAGAGGCTGGAGGAAGAGGGTCTTTTTGACGGATCACACAAAAAGCCAGTTCCAAAATATCCAAAGAAGATCGGAGTGGCAACATCGCCCACCGGTGCAGCGATTCACGACATCCTGAACGTAGCAGAACGCAGGTGCCCGGTGGACATCCTGCTTGCTCCAACGGTTGTACAGGGGGAGGGGGCTGCACCGAGTATTGTGAGGTCCATCGAATTGCTGAACAGGACAGATGTGGATGTGATAATAGTTGGCAGGGGTGGTGGTTCGCTTGAGGACCTATGGCCGTTTAACGAAGAGATGGTCGCAAGGTCGATATTCGACTCCACCATTCCTGTGGTCTCCGCAGTTGGTCATGAAACCGACTATACAATAGCGGATTTCACGGCTGATATGCGGGCACCCACTCCCTCTGCAGCCGCAGAACTTGTGGTGCCCAACCGATTAGAGATCAGGCGTCATATCGAATCCCTGTCGCTTCAGATGAAGAACTCGATGGTACACAGAATGTCGGAAAAGGAGACACATCTTGATCATCTGCGTGCACACATAGAACCTGAAAGACTTAATGCCATTTTGAGGCAGAACCACCAGCGAATAGATGAGATCACAGCACGGATGGTACGTGGCATAAAACCTATCCTGCATTCAAAAGAATCGAAGCTAAAAATTTGTGCAGGGCGCCTGCATGCGGTGAGTCCCCTTAAAACTATTGAACGCGGCTACAGTATCGCAGTCAAACTGGAAACGGGTGAAGTTGTTCGAAGTATCGCAGATGTGAAGAAAAACGACGATATTGGGATAACAGTCAGGGACGGCACAATCGAGTGTATAGTTGATAATGTTAAAGAGAAAGAAAAATTAAATGCGGGGTGAAATGATGAAGGAATCGAAAAAAAAGACCAGGGATAAAAAGGAACTGTCCTTTGAAGAAAATCTGGAAGAGCTGGAGTCCCTCGTGGAAAGACTCGAGCATGAGCAGTTAACGCTTGATGAGAGTCTTGAAGCGTTTGAACGGGGGATTAAACTTGCCAGTCTTTGCAGCCAAAAACTAACAAAAGCGGACCGAAAGATCGAGCAGTTGATCGAAGAAAGCGGGGAATTAAGAACAGAACCGTTTGTTCAGAGAGTATAGTGGAATTGGACCATGAAACGCACAAGAATACTGGAAGAACGAATAAAGCATGAATTAAAACCCTTTTTTGAATTGCTTGGATCGACCCGTTATTTCGTAGAAGTTCGAGCAAAAGGGCATGAATTCGGTGCACATATATGGTTGGAAAAAGAGTTATTCGATCCAATAGCTTCCGATAAGGAAAAACTCAAGATGATATCGGATGTTATCAGACATCTTGAACTGGAGTTCAACACAACTATCTTTGAGGAACTAAAGTCACTTTTATGATGTTTTTCTTTATGTACTAAGATCAAATATTATGGATTCGTCTTTCCACCGTAGTCCCGAGTTCGGTCAGCTGGTACGATTCGCCTTCCTTTGCGACCAGTTCCTTCTCAACCATTTCTTCTAATATCTTATCCGTAACAGGACGTGCGATGTGCATGGTCTTTGCAATGCGTGCACCATTTATAGTTATGAACGAAAGTTTTATTACTAATTGATAACAATTTTATTTTATGGCAAGACCAGAGGGGATATTGATTGAACGGCC
>JAFGQV010000187.1 GCA_016935475.1 Methanosarcinaceae archaeon | reverse complement strand
GAGGTTGATAACCTCAAGGATGAGCATTTCATCCAGTTATTCGACATCCTTGCAGGTGGCGAGGTTGCAAAGGAGGGAATTGAGAAGATCCTGCGCTTGCTTGCAAAGGAGCCGTCATTGAGCGCAAAGGAAGCAGTAGCCAACCTCGGATTAACAGGTATCGATACTGCACAGATCGAGAAGTTCATTGAAAGTGTGGTGGCGAGCCGTCAGGACTTCGTAAGGGAAAAAGGTATGGCTGCGGTTGGTCCATTGATGGGAGTTGTTATGGCAGAATTCAGGGGCAAGGTTGATGGTAAAATATTGAGCGAGACGCTGAAGCAAAAGGTCAGTGAGTTCCTTGGTAAATAGTGGAATCCTCAGCTGAGTTTTGATTTTGTGTATTTCGGTTTTTCGAGTCCCACATCAACAAGTTTTCCTTTCTTTACCAGTTCATCCAGGTACATCTCTGCCCCGCGGGAGTTCAAGCCAAAACGTGACATAACGTCAGTGACCGTGAAGTATTCCGTATCCTCAATAAAACCAGCCATTTCATCGGCAAGTGTCATTTTCTGATTGTCAGTAGAGTGCCAGAACTTAAAGTTGTCTGCAGTCTTTGATGTTCCATTAAAAATGAGTGTCCCGCTTTCAAGTTCATACAGGAATAGAACCATACGCTGATGAACGAAACTTCCTGCCCAGTTTTGGACCTCATTGTTCCATACACTGTTAATGAGACACAGGCTTTTGTACTGGTTCTTGCCAACCGCATTCGCCTGCGACTGCACGAACTTTACAGTATCCTGCACATTATCCAGTGGCATCCAGTATGTCTCAAAAACAAGTAGTGTTTTGAACATCCCGTCCTTGACAACAGCTCGAATACCGTCCTCTGCTGTATCCACTTTCCATGATTTGTTTGCAATATAATCGCCGCTGTTTGATATCTCGGGTCTGTAGGTCGAGTATTTCTGCTCAAGGATGTTGATGTAATTATAGAGTTCCGGTGGCATTGATGAATCAATATCTTCGGATATCTCTTCAACTTCTGCATCCGCCACGGTTTCAGATACAGTATCCTGCACAGCCTTGAAGGGCTCCTCGGTAATTTCTTCTTTCCGGGACTCCGTTCGTAGTTTTTCGTATTCTTTCAGGTGTTCCTGTGTGAGAATGATCCTGTTGTTGAAACCCCTCTCCAGTGCATCGACAAGATCTTCCAGTGAAAACACATCGACCTTTTCATCGGTGACCTCAGCATCTTCGACTGCTTTTATCAGTCTGGTCGAGCTTTTGGTGAAATGCTCCTCAGCGTTGTAGAACTCATCCAGTGTACCCTCGCGTCCGCTGAATGTGTCAAGACCTGTGTTCTCCATCTCCGAGAGCAGCGCAGTTACCCTTGTCCTCATCTGCCTGAGTGCGGAACTTGCGGTCACATCCTGCTGGCGGTAGGTTTTGTTCATCAGTCTTTCGATTGCCGCATGCACATCGCGCAGGTTGTTGATCGCCTTTTTGCGGTTATTTTGCTGGAGGGTTTTTGGGTCTGTTTCGTGGTCGGTCATGTGAAACCTCGCCTTTTCTGATGATCGAACAGTATCTTCCCTTTCAATATCTCTTTTACAAAGGGATTATTGCTCTTCTTCATTGTTTCAAATTCAGATTCGGTGTAGCAGAGCGGTTCTATCGGAAGATCGGTCATTTCAAAAAACGCGTCACCCCTATCTAAAAATCGCTCTTTGAAATCCCCTATGATAGCAATGTCTATGTCGCTGCCTTCATTGAAATCGTCCCGCGCGACCGAGCCGAACAGGTAGACCTGCTTGATGCCCGGACGGGATGCGAGTCTTGACACGAACTGTTTTATTCGCTCATGAAGTTTCTCACTTCGGCTAATATCAATCCTGCATAGTTTATGCATTTGTCTGCATCCTCTTTTGTGTAATATTCATAGGGTGAGCCGGAGGGGAATGCATCCGGGTAGCGCGGTGGAATGTAGTGTTTGTCAAGATTCATCGATGCATGGTCATAATCCTTAAAGTCCGGGATCAGTTTTTTTACATGTTTGTATAATTCTCGCGTGGAGTGGGTTATTACAGACCTGTACCCTTTCGCATAGAGCAGTCCTTTGAGTGCTTTTTCCGACGCCTGCTGCGCATGGAAACATGCAGATTCGTAGTATTCACTATCCCGCAGACTCGCAGCTGCGCCGAGGTCGCGTTCACTTTGTTTGAACCACCGCATGCCTTCTTCTAGGTTGCTCATTTATCCTCCCTATAGTTATAATTCGTTTCATTCACTTTAACCTCTCCCCACATTCCATGCAGAACTTTGCACCAGCCGGCACAGCCTCTCCACAAGCCGTACAAAAGATATTACCGACATTAGTTTTTTGCACTACACTGTCCTTAACTTCAGCATCCGAACTAATATTCGAACGCATCACAAGACTGTCTTCAATAACAACATCCCCACTGCAATTACCGTCAATATCACAATAACTCAAAAGGTTGCTTCGCTGGACAATAGAATCCTTGATAGACACATTGATGACTTGCTGAACATTGCCGGTGATCTTACTTTCAATAGCACTCTTCAACTCACGTCCTACTTCTGCCAGCAGTCCGGCAAGAGATTCTACAGTTTGAGTTGCAGCAAACAATTCAATGTTCTGTGTTTCGCTTAAAATTGTAATTTTAATGACAATATCATGGCTGTGCACTTTGGTCTTGCCATAGTACCATACCTCACACATTTTTTCATCTTTCGTAATAAGAGTCCTTATGTGCTTAACATTGTGTTTTTGTACAACTTCCCGTGAGATATTTTTTAGAATATCGATATCATAATTGTTCTGTAATTGATACACCTTGCTGTCACTATACGGCAGTTTTTTGATGAACTCTTTAAGTCTGCCGATGTTTATATCAGATTCTGTTTCCATTATCGGGCAAACCACACTAATTTTCTTTGATTCCATCTGAGTAGTTTGGAGCTGCCCTTTTGCATCTTTGTAATTTATCTGGCAGTTGATGTCTGTACCTTTTGAGCACATCATTGGATCAAAGTAAATTGCAACGGTTTTTGAAGAATCGACAGATATATTTCCAAATATGACTTTTCCATTTTCAATTTGATAATCAGGTTCGTGTCTGTCTATTCTTAATAAGTTGTTATCATAATCAAAATCGAGAGTGACATCGTTAACTACAAAGGATGAAGTGTTGGTGACAGACATCTTTAATCGAATAAAACCCTGGTAAAATTCGGTTTCGCGGGATATTAAAAGGTCTGAATTAATGTTGTCTGAATGTTTTGTGGGTTTATGTGATGTTATTTCTACGGCGTCATAAGATTCAATGGCAATTGCTTCTTTTTTCCATTTAGATATGCGTGTTTCCAGAGCGATATTTAATTTTTTTGCGGCGTTTTTATCTGGCATATTTATTTTAGTATCACCGTTATTTGTATGAAATATCATGCTAGATTTTAAAAATCCATTTTTGAATGTGACACCGTTAATCGAATTTATTCGAAAATCTTTGAAATAGTAACCACCTAAAGTCCGTTTTGAATATAGTATGATACGACTATCTGTTAAAAGCACTGAACCACTAATTTTTTTATCATTCTCAAATACTTCGTTGACTGTTGAAACCACGTTATTTAAGAGTTCTGAATCACTGACACCTACATCAGTATCAAATACTGATTTGTTCATAGATGCTGATGCAATAGCTACTGCTTTTTCACCATGCAGTATCTTTTTCATTTGATTTGTAAGTATAACATTCATTAAAAAACACTCACTATAATCATCATCCCATTATCCCCTCAAACACTGCTTCTTCCCCGCTCTTCCTAACTTCCGCCCGGGCTTCCACATACCAGCTTAAGATAGAAGGCTTCCGACCTTGCAGTACTGTTACGAAATCCTTCATTGCGATCTTCCGTGCCTCACCGCCACGAAGCGCCTCGCCCAGCGGAATATCCGCTGCTTCTTTACAGATAGCAGAAATGTCCGCACCTGAATACGATTCTGTGATCCCGGCAAGCCGGTTGACATCAACATCATCCGAAATCGGTCGCCCTTTCAGGTTGAGCTTGAATATTGCTGCACGGGCATCGAGGTCCGGTTCAGGTATGAACACCAGTTTACTGAAACGCCCCGGGCGCCGCAGAGCCGGGTCGATCGCCCACGGCTCGTTGGTGGCTGCAAGGATAAGGAGATTGTCATCAGCCGTATCGACCCCGTCCATCTGGGCGAGGAGTTCGTTAACCACGCGCTTGGCGTAATCCTCGCTCTCGCTGCGCCTTCCGGCTATTGAATCGATCTCATCAAAAAAGATGATGGATTTCTCACACTGGCGCGCAGTCTCAAAAACCTGTTTGACATTCTTCTCGGACGCTCCCACCCATTTGCTCACAATACTACTCGTCTTGACACTGATAAAGTCCGCGCCGCATTCCTTAGCAGCAGCCTTTGCCATCATGGTCTTACCGCAGCCTGGAGGTCCGTAGAGGAGAATGCCTTCGCCTGCTTTCTGTCCGTACATCTTGTACAGGTCCTTGTGGGTGAAGGGGTATATGATCGCCTTCCTGATGTCCTCTTTTACGGATTCAAGACCGCCGATGTCATCAAATCCGATGTTAGGGATCTGTTTCAGGATAAGGTCATCCTTTGATAACGAAGACTCGTCAGAATCGCTACCACCGCTTCCACTGCTAATCCCGGAAACTGAATCGTGGGCACCTGAGCTTTTGAGGGACTGCGCTTTTGCAAGAAGATGCTCTGCAAGGTCGCGCTGGGTGTTCTTATCGGTCTTGTCGGTTGCGATCTTTGATGCTTCGTTGTATAATTTAGCTGCCTTGAGGTAGAGTTCTCTCGCTCGCTCGTATTTGTTCTCATCCTCTAAGGTCCTGGCAGCTTTTGCATATCCGCGGGCCTGGGCCGCGAGTGAACTTGTAGATGTCAAATGGGGCACATCCGTTATTTATTGCTGTGGCTATGTGGTTTCAGTGGATATGGTAAAATAATAATGCCATAGGTTCACACCCAACCATAGCACCAATTCACTCTTCCATCTCTTCTTCGATCTTCTTGGATAGCTTATCCTTGGATGCCGTCTCACCGCTAAGTTCTGCCAGCAACTCGCCCCTGAGTGAATCCTGCATATCGCTAAGTTCAGTTCCGCCAGCCATGGCTGCATCCATTGAAGATGTCATCATATTGGTTGCAGTGTTCACTTTCTCCATGGAGGTGCGGATGTTGGTAACTGCACTCTCCAGTTTACTCGTGTCAAATCCAAGCTGTTTTTGCCATTTGCCAAGATCGTTCCCGATATCAACAACTTCCTTAAGCCCTGTCTGCATCTCAATCACATCTGTCATGGATTGTGCCATCTCCACCATGCTGCTGATGGTATTGACCTGTCCCTCAACCATGGAATACCTGCGGGATGCAACCCTAAACTCACGGTCGTTACCGTTTGCCAGTGCTTCCTTTGCTTGTTCACGTGATTTCTGGCGTTTTTTGGAGAGTTCAGATTCCCGTGCAGATAATCTCTGTTCGGATATCGCGAGTTTTGTTTTCAGTTCTTCAGGTGATACTTTTTTGAATGGATTTCCAAGTCCCATTATATTTCATCCTCCATTTTCTTTTGTTTAGCATACCTTATACATATTTTTAATGCTTCAGAAGTATTAATTGCGATCCCCCTCTCAACCAATTCATCTAGGTATTGTTTTATGTTCTCTGATACTCTTGCACTTACCGGATATGATATTCCCATTTGGTCTCCACCGTTATAATTATAGTCAAACTGGCTTCTATTGTATACAATAGAAAACATTATATATAATACTTACCCAATATCTTTCTAAGCAAACAAGCTATCGAAAGGAACAGGTGTCGTAAATATGGTATTCAAATGGAAAAAACAATCAGATGATATTGCAAGGGTGATCCCAAAAAAAGATGTAGGTGGATTGTTCAGCAAGTCGATAATACTTTCGCCTAACGAAAAAGCTGCCATAATCAAGAACGGTACGGTCGAAGAGATAATCGACAGTGGTAAACTGCGTGTGGGCGGCATACTCAAACCGGGCAACATCGGGAAGGATGTTGATGTTGCACTTATGGACACGTCTCCAAAGGACCTTGAGTGGGAGCATGCTGAGATGTGGACAGCAGATAACCAGAAGGTTGGTTGCAGTGGTATCCTGCGGTTTAAGATGCAGGACCCGAAAAAATTTTTCCAGATGCTTTTTGCATATACGACGCCCGATAAAAAAGGAGAGCGTGCACTTTCTATCCAGGATATCTATGGCCGTCTTGAAAGCGAGACGATCACGCGGGTACTGGAGCCTGAGATCAAGCAGGTGAACATTGAGAACATTTATGGCAACCGCAATCTCCAGCTAAAGATGGAGAACGAGCTTGAGATGCAACTTAAGACATCGCTTTCCATGTGGGGACTTGAGCTGCTGCGCTACACTGCACAGTGGGACCTTGGAAGCTACGGCGAGGTCCTTGAGGCATCGAACAAGTTCCAGACCGAAGAAGAGCTCAAGGATATGGAAACTCTTACCACCGAAGGCGACCTTGAACGCACGGGACGCGTGGGTGTTGCAGATGTCAGGAGCAGGCTTGCACCCGAAACAGCTATGAGGGAGCATGAGCGTGCAGAGAAGATCAAAGAGGCACGCATTAAGGCTGATATCTCCGGTATAGAAAATGAAGCGGATGCAGCGGAGGCACGGCAGGCGATCGAGACGTTCAAAACATGGAAAGAAGCGAAGACGGGGGCAAAACGAGCTGATCTGGAAGTTGAGGAAGACATGACCGACCGAAAACATTCCCGTGACATGGAGTACCTGAATACGATCACCGAGAAAGGTGGTTCGGATGTTGCCAGTACCATAGTACAGGGTCGGGAACTTGGCGGTATGTCACCCGAACAACTCGAAGCCCTCGCAAAGATACGGGAAGCTGAAGCCCGGGCAAAGGAAGATAAGGTCCAGTTCATGATGGATGTTGAAGACCGGGAGCGTGCGGATTCATACAGGCGGCAGGAACTGGATGCCGGGATGATGGGCGCGGCGCAGGGTGTTAAGGGTCCAGCTGTGAAAAAATGTCCCGAGTGCGGGGCAACAATTCCAGTAGATGCCAAGTTCTGCGGGCAGTGTGGGGCGAAGTTGTAGTGGTGGTTTGTGTGCTCGATTGTCGGAAGCGGTGTGAAAATTGTCCGCAGTGCGGGAAGGAGAGAGTTGAGGGAGAGCGGTTCTGCTCAAAGTGTGGCGTGGAGTTTTACTCTTAAGGAGAACTGAGCATGGCAGAAGATATAAAATATGAACTGGTCGTTTACTGGAGTGAAGACGATAGTGTCTATATTGTGGAAGTACCGGAACTCCCGGGTTGTATGGCAGACGGCAGGACATACAAAGAAGCAGTTCGAAACGCCCTTATCGTGATCGAGGAATGGATCGAAACCGCCAGGGAACTGGGACGGAGCATTCCAACACCAAAGGGCAGATTGATTTACGCCTGATAAAAGTGTGGACAGTGTGGTGCAAAAATATAATAATATTAATTGAGTAAATACTATCAATGACAAAACGAATTGAACATTCCATCAAGATAGCAATTATCTTATTTTTGGTCATAGCATTGAATGCCAATGTGGCATGTGCTCCGACTGTAACTCAAACCGGTTCTGTTGCGGTCTGGTCTGACCAGGTATATTCGGATATCTATATTGACGGTACGTACTATGGGCAGACCGGATCTGATTGGGTCTGGTTTGATGGCGTTCCGGTTGGAACGCATAAGGTCAAAATCAGAAGTTCAGGTTACGATGATTATTTAGAGCAAATATCTGTGGAATCCGGTGAATTTACGTATGTTGAAGCAATCCTGGCGCAGAAACTGAGCACAGGGTACATTTCAGTCACTTCCTATCCTGATGGTGCAGATGTATATCTTGATGGTATTTATCAAGGCACCACCCCAATAAAGATCCAGACAACTACCGGACTGCATGAAATCGAACTATCTAAATGGGATTATTATGATGCGTTCGGGTACGTTGATGTTACAAGCAATGATGTAGCAGAGTTTTCACAAACACTCGAAAAAGAGGGAATTGCAGTTGACAATACAAGGGTTATTGAAACAGACTGGAATAATGGGATCACAGCACAGGATTCTTCCGATGAAGAGGCTTTGGGTCTTTTGTTTTTGTTGTTATCGTTGTTCTTTTTTTTGTTTATGATAAGAGGTATTCGAAAAGCAAGAAAAAGGAATGCTGCCAGAAAAAAACAAGCGAAAACGCCAGAACCCGCAAAAACACCAGAGCCACCAAGAACACCAGAACCAACGTTTGCTCCGGAACCAGAACCGGATTTGCAAGCAATCGATACATCTGATAAATTGGTAACCTCCTCGGCTTTCGGATATAAAGGTGCAACGATCAACTATAAGGTCAAGGTTGAAAATCCCACATCTGAACCTATCAGCGACGTCAAAGTTCACCTTTTTGTTCCTGATGTATTCCTTTTGAGCGACAGCGAAAAAACCATTTCTATGCTCGAACCCTGTGAGAGTAAAACCGTCACCTTTGAGATCAGACCTACCGGCGAATGCGGAGACTGCAATGTTTCCGGCAGGGTTAATTACTATGATTACAGCACCAAGAAACGCCAGGAGATCGACCTTGAAACAAAATCGCTCAGCGTGATCTGTCCGCTTCTGAAGCTCAAGGAGATCACAATAACCGAATGGAGAAACATAATCACTCATCTTGTCAAGACCGAGGAAACAACCCGGGAGATATCAATTCCGGCTGAAACGTTGTTTGGTATGGCATCAAGGGTGATAGAGGACATGAACATGTTCATGTTCGAACCTGAGGTATCTTCCAGTCCCCAGATGTATAACGGTGTGGCAAGGTTCTATGGAATTGGCGTAAAGGACCTTAAATACGCTGCACAGATCGAGGTCGTTGGCGGCACGAATAAGTCAAGACTCATAATCAAGGCATGGGCAGAGACCGAGGAAGCACTGATCGGATTCTATCACGGCATTCTTGAAGAGGTCGAAAAGCGAACACTGGTAAAAGGTCTCATAGATTCTGCCATGGTGCAGAACATTTACAATTATGGTGATAGCATCGGTACACAGGTAAAAGACAGTTTTGTGTATAAATCAAAAGTCGAAAAAGATGAACCAAAAACCTGTCCACAGTGTGGGAAAGAGAAAGGTGAAGGTGAGAAGTTCTGTTCGGTGTGCGGGACTAAATTCGAATGATTTTTGAGGTAAATGATTCAGATTTGAAACTGTGTCAATGTCATGAGATATAAAGCAATTACGATGGTGGGAAGAGTTTTTCAGACATGCATCCTTGTGTCTGTAACCCTTTTACTGATATTACCCATTTCAATGGCTGCAATTTCAGTTGAAGGAACAATACAGCTTACTACAGGCATAAACCAGAACACTCCAGCATGGAGTCCGGACGGCACCAAAATTGTGTATACCTCGGATCAGGCGATCTGGACAATGAATTCGGACGGCTCGAACCAGAAGGAGATATATGACAGTGTGATCTGGGATGGTGAGCCCTGCTTTAGCAGTGACGGTACTAATATCTATTTTGCATCAGATTCTTCGAATACCCAGTTTGTTAGCATCCATATGATGGATCCGGATGGCAGGAACAGGGTGCAACTGACAAAGAATGCAGACCAGCGATCCCCTGCGGCAAGCCCCGACGGCAGAACCGTTGCATATCTTTCTAAAAAGTCCGGAAATTATGACATCTGGATAATGGACCCTGACGGCTCGAATCCCGTAAGGCTTACGGATGCAGCCGGGGATGAAGGTGCCCCCTCCTGGAGTCCTGGCGGTACAGCTCTTGTATATTCATCATATGGCGATATCCGGACAATTGACAGGGATGGAATTCATCAGGAACAATTAACAGAAGATGAATTCCACAACATTGATCCGGTATTTAGCCCTGATGGCACAAAGATCGCCTTTGTCTCGGACAGGAGTGGTAATTATGATATATGGCTCATGAATTCCGATGGTACTGGTGCCCTTCAGCTTACCTTTAACGAACTGGTGCAAAATCAACCTGAATGGCACCCGAACGGTGAAAAGATCGTCTATGTTTCGAATGAGGCAGGTGATTATAATATATGGGTCATGTCGCTTCACGGCACGGATTCAGAGATAGGATACACCCCAACCGAGGTAGAGACCGAAACAGTTTCAGAAGAGGGTGTAATCGAGGAATTCATGAAGGATTATTCACTGTTTATATCAGGCGCTGCTCTGCTGGGAGCTGTTCTTTTGATCCTGATAATTTTTAAACTGGCGACCAAGGGTTTCTGACCTGCTTCTGTTATCCTGCTGCATCTATCCGGAAACAGTCCGTTGATATTTTTCATATACTCCTTCAAAGCACAACAATACAATTTCATAACATTCCTGCCATCGAAATACTTATACTCCATCAGGGATATGTATGTGAAGGTTCTCAAGATGAATGCAGTAATAGGATTAGAAGATGGAACAATT
>JAFGQV010000186.1 GCA_016935475.1 Methanosarcinaceae archaeon | reverse complement strand
TTAATAGCCTACCTGTACGATTTCTGGTATTTTGCACGCGCACCAGGACCACCAAACTTCTTGGTTTCCTTCTGCCTGGAATCGTTTACAAGCAAATTACGATCATAGGCTGTAAAGGTATCTCGAATTTTTGTATCATTGGTCCATTCGACAATACCCCTTGCAATCGCGGTCCTTACCGCGTTTGCCTGGCCCACGATGCCGCCACCTCTAACATTTACATCAATATCAATACCTGATACTGCATCGCCTGCGAGCATCAGAGCCTCAGATATTTTGAGCCTTACAAACTCAGGTTCATATATCTCTACCGGTTTTTTGTTGATCCGCGTCTTACCTGTACCTTTTGTGATGGTTGCACGCGCAATAGCTGTTTTATTTTTACCAGATGAATTGACAACTTTGGTAACCATGAATAAATCCTCCTTAGAACTTAGAACCTAGCCTACGGCTGACTTCCCCGAGTTCCACATATTTATTTGAACTCAGACGATTCATATTTGCTTCTGTGATCGTTGTAAGTTCTGCACTCTTGAATTCAAGTGGGATGCCTACGTATACTTTGATCCGTGACATTGCATCTTTACCTCTTGCCCGTTTGTAGGGAAGCATTCCCCTAACTGTCCTTTTGAGAATGCGCTCAGGACGTCTCGGGAAATATGGACCGAATTCGCGAGTACCTATTGCCATTGTAGTTTTGTAGGCATTGAGTGTCGTTGCTTTTGAACCGGATATAATCACTTTGTCGGCATTTACTATTGATATCTCTTCTCCTGCCAACAAACGCTTTGCAACCACACTGGCAAGACGCCCCATAATAAGTCCTTTTGCATCGATAACCGTCATTTTGAACACCTACTGTAAAATCCTTATTCCGGAGCCACTGGGATTTTCATCGATTATCTGTTCGATGGTCAGACACCTGCCGCCAACATCTGTGATCTTTTCCCTTGCCGTAACACTGAAGTTCAGCGCAGCAACCGTCACCGGATGACCAAGCATACCCGCTCCCAGAACCTTGCCTGGCACAAGTACCATTTCATTTTCGCTTGCGTTCCTGTTGATAGAACTCAGGTTCACTTCCGCGTAGTTCCTGCCCGGTTTTTCAAGCCTTATTGCTATGTCTCTCCAGATCGGTGCATCGTTTTCGCGCGTCTTTTCTTTTAGTACCACGATCAATGTTGGTATTCGTGGATTTGTCTTTCTTGTGATTTTTACCTGTGTTTTTTTACTCATAATGCTCCTCCGCAAGATTTCATTAATTCTCACTCACGCAATTTCTGCGTTCGAACATTCATCCAACACGAGTTTAGAAGAACATATTATTGAAATTAACCGAAGTAGAGTCCTGAATAACTTACTAGTACATAAAGATTATGAGCATTACCCGTGAATGATCTTATCATACACTTCCTGATAGATTGGTTCAATATCGCAGCCAAGTTCCCGGGCCACCATTATTGCTACAGTCTCTATGTCCACAAGGTATGACAGTTCTTCCTGTTTGGCGTTTATCCTGGCTGCGATCTCACGCACTTCTAAGGAAGTGGAACCGGCGATGTGAGCCATTATATGCTCAATATCCGACCTTTCTTTGAATAAAGCCGGAGATGGTTTAAAACCGTGCGGGATCTCAAAAGCATCAATATTGAAATCCGGTCTGAGTGTGCCATCCTCAATTACCAGGAGTTTTGATCTTACTGCCCTCTCACGTAGCTTTGATGCTTCATCCGGAGACATCCATTTCAGGTCAAAGGATAGTGAAAAATCAAACTCTTTTATTGATAGTGATGATGATGCATTATTCTTAAAAGGACCCGCAACCGCAAATGCAAGTTCGTCCATCTCCTTCATCAGGAACCACGCCGAATTTCATCGATAATGGTGTCTGCCACCCTACCACATTCGGTACGACCAGGACCTTCCAGGTTATTTACCTGAAGTGCAAGTATGTCGCCTTCAAGGACCGCGCGTACAAGATATGTATCCCCCCTGAAAGGAACCCGGTTATACTTACCATCAAGGTAACTATATTTCAGGCTGACCCTGAAATCGATTATTCCTTCAGGTTCAATAGTATCAAGGATCGAGTCAACATTTTCATAGTTAAGCGGAGCAAAATCCACGCCATTGGTGACAATATCAACACTGATCTCACGCTTTGCCTGGATCCTGTGCCCCTTCTGCGTCACTGACTCGGTTACGAACATACCGAATTTGCCATCCATATTTGCCATTACCTTAACAAAAAATGGCAAATCAGAAGTATAACGGTATTTCTGTTCAAATTCTACTTCCCTGTGTGGGAAACGATGGTAAATTCGCTTTCGCATCATCTGTAATCTTATGAATATCTTGAAAATCTAAAGCATGAACGTTTCATACATAAATAAAACATTTTGGAAGCATCCATGCCGCTAAATTATTTACCTGAAAGTAATTAAACTATCTGCTAAATTGTAACGAGTTTTGCATCCAGAATTCCTTCGATGTGCCTGATTTCATCCAGTATGGGTTCTGGTACTTCTGAGTCCACATTAAGTACCATTATTGTAGTGCCTCCAATCTCAACCCTGCCTACCTGCATGCCCGAGATGTTAATGTTTTCCTTGCCGAGAGCCATACAACATGGTCCAATTACATTCGGTCGGTTGATATGGTGAGAGATGATCATGTAACCTGCAGGCACAATGTCAACATGATAGCCATTGATCTGAATAATCTTGGCCACATTACCAACAACCGTTCCTGTAATGGATTTCTTTTCAGCACCTTTTGACAGCTTGATGCGTATTGTTGAGGTATATTCATCGGACGTTCCTGATTTGCTCTCAACCACTCCGATCTTTCTGGATTTTGCCAGTGCATGCGCATTGACATAATTCACACCCGAACCAACCGCGGTCTCAAGCACACTTTTTAATGCAGCAACTGTCACAACCCTGACATCCTTTTCTGAAACATCACCATTGTATGCGATCTCGACCTTTTCGTAATTACTGTCCATTAGCTGTCCTACGATCTTTCCCATGGTATCTGCAAGCTGTATATAGGGTGCAAGTATGGCCATTACTTCAGGCTTGACAGATGGTATATTGATCGCATTTTTGGCAGACCCGCCCTGCAATACACTAACGATCTCGTCTGCAACGGCAACTGCGACATTGACCTGGGCTTCTTCAGTAGATGCACCAAGGTGAGGAGTCACAATTACGTTGTCAAATTTTAAAAGCCGGCTATCAAAGGGAGGTTCACTCACGAACACGTCAAGTGCAGCGCCTGCAACCTTGCCACTTTCCAGTGCATCTGCAAGTGCCTCTTCGTTTATAATGCCACCCCGCGCACAGTTTATAAGCCTGACCCCATCCTTCATTATCGCAAACTCATCTGCAGCGATGATGTTCCTTGTCTCTTTTGTAAGGGGGGTATGCACTGTGATGAAATCCGACCTTTCAGCAATTTCCCTGACCGATGCAAGTTTCACACCCAGCTCCTGCGCACGTTCTTCTGTGATGAAAGGATCGTATGCAAGGATATTCATGTCAAGACCCTGTGCTCTTTTGGAAACCTCTGCACCTATGCGCCCAAGACCAATGACACCCAGCGTCTTGCCATTAACCTCAACACCCATGAAATTCTTGCGCTCCCACTTTTTGGATTTTAAGGATGCATTGGCCTGCGGAATATTCCGGGCAAGTCCCATCATCATACCAATGGTATGTTCAGCAGCAGAAAGCATATTTCCCTCAGGAGCGTTTACCACGATTATTCCTTTCCGGGTGGCGGCTTCAACATCAATGTTGTCAACACCGACACCAGCCCTGCCTATTATTTTTAGTTTATCTGCCGCATCTATCACATTCTTTGTTACCTGCGTTCCGCTTCGAATGAGGAGGGCATCGTAATCCCTGATCTTTTCCACCAGTTCATCTTCCGAAAGCCCGGTAGATACATCAACTGTGAAATGTTCCCGTAGTTTTGTTATACCTTCCTCTGATAATGAATCGCTGACTAGTACTTTCATTGTGTCATTCTCCGTGCAATTACAATTAATTGTCTTTATCTGAATGTGTTATAGTGGATAATCAAGTTAATCAGATTTAAGAGCTACTAAATATAGATCATTATTTCAAATATATTACCACAATATGTAGAAGGCTTTTCACCCTGCATCATACAATACATTATTCTAAATATACCTAACTATTCGAGGTGTTTTTCTATTTTCAGGCTGGTTTGAGCTGTGTTGGACTTATTATGCAGATAACATCGAGTTAAAAATCATGATGAGATCGTCACGTGCCTGAAGAACCCAGACCTCACACGAACCTGAAATATATCCGCCTATTGCTCTTGCCCTTGTTCTCTGCCTTGAATATCTCGATATGCGGGATCTCGCCGGTATTTTTCACGTGGGTTCCTCCGCAGGCCTGACGGTCAACATCCGGTATGTTGATGACCCGTATCTCAGTAATATCAGGTGGGAAAGCGTCCTTTAATTTGACTACCGACGGTATCTTAAAGGCTTCCTCCCGGGGCATGATGTCAATACTTACAGGTAGTTCCCTGTCGATGATCCTATTGACCTTTGTCTCATAGGACTGTATCAGGTCCCTGTCAAAATCTTCAAGGCTAAAATCCACACGGGTCCTGGTTTCTCCAAGCTGGTTGCCTGATATCCGGGCGCCCGTTTCGCGGTGGATAATGGCACTCAGGATGTGGCATGCAGTGTGATATTTCATGAAAAGGTGCCGCCGGTCCCAGTCGATCACACCTTTAACCTCATCGCCGGTCTTAAGGCCAGTTTCAGACACCTCATGACTGATGACCTCTCCGAATTTACCTGTGTATACTACCGGGAATTCCCTGCCTTCGTGTATAAGGACGCCCGTGTCGTGGGGTTGACCTCCTGAGTTGGGGTAAAATGCGGTCCTGTTGAGCACCACATACTTACCGTCTTTTACACTTTCAACCACGGCATCGAATTCCCTGAGAGAACAGTCCTTCAAATAAAGTGCTTCCATGAACGTTAATATCCTTGAGTTTTAAGATAAAGTTTGTTATTTAAGGGTGTTTCATGATACGACCTTCAGTATCCCGATCCTGGGTTCATAGCACTGCCCATTTGAGAGTAGTGAGCGAACTGCCGTTTCCACTGCATTTTCAGACATACCCCGGGACCTTGCAGTTCCGATCAGTTCCCCATAATCCACACCTTTCCCCACGTCCATCTCCTTCATAAGTCCAAGTATGAACTCCTCGTTATCTGCCTCAACTGCCGAACCCCCTGAACCAGTCAGGTCGATGGATCTGAGACCATCCCTCAGTGCCGTTTTCAGGTCCTTTAGATAGCCTTCGTCAGTCTGGTAATAATCAAGTGCCAGAACAATTCCTTCTGCCTGGTTTTCTGGTGCCCCTTTCATAGTCAGGTATTCGTGGAGTTCTGATCCCTTCAGACCGGATGAAAGCGCATCTGAAAAAATATTGATCCTATCAAGTGTAAGTTCTGCAGTATCTACGATCCAGCGGTCACGGATACTGGCGTCAACCACGTTCATCTCTTCCGGGCGGATGGAAACAAAGACCGAACCATCTTCAGGTTCGTAGGTCCGGGCTTTCCCGACAACCGAAACATACGATGGAACCTCCAGTGTTGACAGGAACACCGCAGCTTCAGGCTGGTACTGCCCTGCATAGATAATGAATGCTCCCGTCGGATCGACCACACGGGCCCTCCAGAGATCGTTATCGGTTCCGATATTATCGATCTCTGTAACAACACCCACAACAAAAAGCCGGTTTATCCTCAGACCTGCAGGAGTAACAAGAAAATTGGGTGCTCTCCCTTCGGATTGGTTCAACTGTTCTAGCTTAGCATGAATATTGAATGTAGAGTCATTGAACTCCTTTGCAAACAACCGGTATGAAATCTCCCTCTCAACCATTGATATTTTCCCCCACTGGCTCCAGAAGCCCTAGAAGATCGCTTACACGAACCTTCATATCGTCGTCCGGTGACCAGACCGATTCCGCCACAAGCGTTACACCGAACTCTGTTCTGGAAGTATTCCCACGGACCCCGAGATATTTTCCAGTAAGAGCACGTTTCATATCCTCAAATACCGCGTCCTGTGACATTGCCGTGCGTATGATCTCCTCTGCTTCAAACATACTTTTTCCATATACGATCTCGGAATTTTCCCGGTTGAGCATCACTGAAACTGCGCCCGTCCCGTCATCCAGTATTACCTTGATGCGCATATCCTGAACGCTTTCTGTTGGCCCATGTGCCCTGCATGTGTTCTTCTGGATCACGCGGTTGCACACAGGACAGCGCTGGATGATCCCCGATCCCGGTCTTATCGAAATAATGTTGCCGACCGCAGCAACATCAAAAAGCCCATCTTTCAGCAAAATTTCGCCGATTGGCAATGGTCCTGGTTTCTGGCTGATGGAATCAAAGGTAAAAGGAACTTCTTCAAAGGAAGGATCAACGATAGTAACAGAGGTGTTCTCATTAATATTGATGGAAGGCAGACCCCTGAACATTCGAACGGAGGCTCCATCAAACCGTATCACACTTCCGATATCCACATCAGACAGGGGAATCCATGATGTGAAAGGGAGTTTTGCGGTGTCATCCCCGATCACGCCTTCGATTATTGTCATCTCCCGCTCCCGCATTTTGATGTTTTTGTGATATAGCTTGACCACCATGGCAACCGCACTTGTGGTCATGTCGGTGTAAGCGATGTCATTCAGCTTTTTAGGAGAGGTTCTGGTCAGTTCCTCTAACTCAGGGAATGAATCATCCGGAATTTTTAAAACATCCGAACGCTCACCGAAGTTAAGTTCCGGACGATTGTGCCAGCTACGCGTAGACGCATTTTTAATGCAGATGGCATCCCCCTTTTTAAGTGAAAAATCGAACCAGGCAGTGAAGGAACATGCTCCGGTCTCGTCTGCAAGCGTTCCCGAGAATATCGTTGAAACATTTCCATGCAAATTGACAGTCTTTTCTTCAATTTCAATTATGCGTCCTGATATCTCAAAGGCCTTTAGTCCGGCTGAAAGGTCCTTTATCTGTTTTACAGGGAGAAAAGTTGACCTGAATTTTCGAAGAACAGTTCGTTTTGCCTCTTCCATTGGAACACGGAATTTAAGTAGCGTTTCCAGTTCTTCACGTATCATAAGTACATTTGTATTTCCAAGCGCCTTTGTTAGCTCTTCGATATGAGGCGCCAGTTTATCGTCCATGATAAGCCTCCATTTAAGTGAGACAGTTTGATTACTTTGCTATACCCAACCATTTAGTACAGTGATTGGCAATAAATATAACCTCTGCATTTTTTTAGTACCAAATTCTTTTTAATTTGCCTGCAGGTAAGGAATATCCAGAATCAAAACCGTTTCAAATACTATGATTAAATATAAGGTCTTCTATAGTTCCCAAAAACTCATAAAAAACTATATATAGCTTATTTAACTAATTTAAGCATTGAAAATCTTTAAATTAGAAATTAAGGATTAAATGGAGGAAAACATTTGTTAATTATACCATATGCCCCTGTAGAACGATTAATAAGAAGTGCAGGTGCAGAAAGAGTTAGTGAATCTGGCGGGGTTGCTCTTGCTGAGATCCTGGAAGAATATGGATTGAGAATATCCAGAGAAGCGAT
>JAFGQV010000185.1 GCA_016935475.1 Methanosarcinaceae archaeon | reverse complement strand
GTACAAAAAGATGAAACAATATGGAGAAGCATAGCAAAAAAATAGAGGATTGACTCAATTATGCTAGAGTTATGCAACACAGCAATTTAAAATAGCTTGTAGATTTAAACTTGAAGAATTATCAAGCAAAATACAATGCTTTATGTACCGCGTCAATCGGGTCATCGTAGAAAGACAATTGGAACTTACTCAAGAGATCCGGTGGTACTGTACTTAGTTTTGAAGTTGAGGATGCCGGGATAAGAACTTTTTTTGCTCCTGCATCCATACACACTTGCAGTAGTTCCGACAAATCTTCTATCTTTGAAATAGAACCACCTATTGTCATGGAACCAAGAATAGCGGTTTGTTCATGGACTGGCTTCTCCAAAGCTCCCGAACACAGACTGATAAAAGCTGCTAGGGACAAACCATCTGAAATTCCAACCCCATATAAATCCTGGATGTTCATGAAATAGTCTTTTTCTTTTGTGGAAATCGATTGGCTTATGGATTTTGCATTGGCTTTGAAATAGTTTATAGCTGTTTTAATTGCTTCTTTGGCTTTTTGGTTGGAAGTCAGTCCCGAAGTATCGTATTTACCGGTACCTGTTACGACCTGAAGTTCTGTCTTATAAACTCCTATTTTTCCGGGCTCGGTTGCAGATACAGCATAGACCTGACCCGGTTTTGTCAAGCCAGGAGGAATGATCTTATTTCCACCAATTTCAGGAACACTGACGAAGTGCTCTTCCATGTCATCGTTATCGATGTAGGAAAAATTGACATCATAAAATTCCATTCCACCAATCTTCTTTAATTGTTCTTTTACCCTTCTTCTACCAACAAGTGCGTATTCAAGAATTTCCTGAGCCTCTTCCTTTGTGATATTCTCATCCGGATAGATAAGTTTGGCAAGACCTGAGAATGTTTTCTTGACTCCTATCACATCTCTCTGGTTCAGGTTGTTTCCGAGTTTGAAATATCTAAAAAGGCTTTCGTTAAATGATCTTTTTCTCATCTCTCGCAAGAACTCGGCTAAATAATCCACTATGAACCCATATCTGTCTGTGAAATGCTCAGGCCTGAACTTTGGCACTTCCCATCCTGGCAGGTAGTAGTGCATCCTGTCAAAAAATGCACTGTCATTGTTCATCTCTTCAGGGAAAGGAACAAAAAGATGCGAGGTCTTTAGCATGGAGGAGACACTCTGGTTGATGTTGCCTACGAATACAATGGATGCATTGGCATTTATCTGATCTTTTCCACGGGCAAAGGAACCCGATGCCATGTAATCCTTAAGAATCTGGATTCCATCTTTATCTTTGAATTTTATGCCAGCTACTTCATCAAAGGCAACTACATCCCAAAGGCCAACAAGCCCTACTTGCCTGGTACTCATATTGTAGAATAGGTTTGCAACAGTTGTCTGTCCACCTGATATCAGTATTGAGTTTGGTGATATCTCCTTGTAAACATGGGATTTTCCTGTACTTCTTGGACCCAGTTCACATAGGTTATAATTATTTTCGATTAAAGGAACAAGTCTTTCAAGCAAGTGCCATTTTGCGGGATATTCTATTTGTGTTGGCTCCATCCCAATAGACCTGAGAAGAACATCTATCCACTCATCTTTGGTGAAGTTCTTACGCTGGTCGATTATTTCCCTTATGTTGATGTTGGGTATCTGGATGGGTTTGATATTCGATATAACAAACGGGGATGGTATCTGATCAGAGTTGTACTCCATTTTGATTATACACCAGATGCCACCACCAAGGAGTTTATCGTATCTTGTGACGTAATCCGGGTTAACCTCTACTGCGGAAAGACCAAGATTTGAAAAAACAGCTTCGTAAACGTCTCTTCTTTCATTTAATTTTACAGCTACCTTATCAATGATGGTGTAGTAACCCGTTTCCCTGATCTTCGATTTGATCTTCTCAGCTTCATCAGGTCTTACATAGTTCTCTGAAAGGATGCCCTTTACTTTTTTGACACCCTCCTGTATGAGGTCTTCGTCATCTGTGGCACAGTTCGCTCCCAGAAGATATTCAAGCACATAGACCGGGACATTATGACCTACTTTTATCAGCTTTGTCAGGTCTTTCCTGACGACTCTTCCCTGAAAATATGTATTCAATTTTCGGTCAGTTTCAATGTCTATGTCACTTGTCAGCATAATATCCGCTCAATGTATGTTCATTTTCAAAAATCATCCACAATCAGCAGGTCCACTTCAAAGGGCATGGGGTCAATGATCTCAGTGGAGTCCTCATCTATCAATCTTACATAGTATATCTTGTTTTCAACATCACCGGTCAATGTGAGGGCAACTTTGTACTGCCTGTCCGAGGCTTCATCAGATGTGTCTTCTGCAATGATAAGTTTTTCATCACTTACCTTGAACTCGTCGCCGTCCATATCCCATAAAGCTACCTTGAACCTTCTTGGGAGTAACTTCTCAGTTACCTTTTCTGTCTGCAAGATGTTTATTGAGAATGGGCTGCTTGTTATTTTCCTAGTTGGGTTGGTGATTATTACTCCTACTTTCCCATGTTTTATGCCTTTTCTCTCAAGATCGGCTGTTCTGTTATATGAATACTTGAGTACGGGGATTACAATTTCCTGAGGAGCGGCTCCACCGTGCACGAAATTCTTGTTAGGACCTTTCATCTTGAACCTGAGATCTGCCTGGGGGACATATGTGAACATCTCATTTTCGGAGTTTATCAAATAGTTCATATTGAATTTATGGACGTTCATTGGATCGAGATTCTTCATGCTCAGGACGAAACGTTTTTTGGAATCAATTTCTTCATCAAAGATGTTCATCTCGACTTTATCATAGCTCTCCAATGCATCTCTTTGATAGATGAAACCGTGGTCTGCTGTGACTATGAGATTATTGAGTATCTGGAAATTGGTGAGTTTTTCAATGATCTTCTTCACATCTGCAATCGTTTCTTCGGCTGCATCAAAGACCTCATGCTCTGAAGGTGAATGGTCACCTCTGGCATCGATCTTATCATGGTAAATGTAGAACAGCCTTATGCCTTTGAACCTTTCACGGGCTTCGTCTCTCTTTATGTTCATCAGGTCTTCATAACTTATAGCGATGGAGTCGGGTGTCATCTTCTCCAGTATCTTGCCACGATTCTCTATTCCTTCGGTACTGATGCCGTCTGCAAATACATTCTTGTTATTGTACTCCAGCTTCTCATGGGGGAGCAGGCTTGCCATGCCCAGTCTGGTATATGATGGTATGGAGCCGGTCATGTACTTCAGTTCAACCGTGCCCCTGGTGTCCTTGTTCAGGACGTCCCGAAGCTCTGCAGCGATCTCATAGCGCATGGCATCGGAGATGACGATTGCTATCTTGTCCTTGTCATTGCGGTTGATGATGTTCTTTACGTAGAGTTTGTAGAACTCGTCCTGGCGGTCGATGAGTTCTATGTTCCACCGTCCCTCCATTTCTCTGGATATGAGTTCACTCCATCTTGTGAGCAGTTTGTCAAGGAGCCTGTTGTTGTAGAGTTTTTCGATGCCTTCTCTTGTTGTTTTCAGGTCTTCTTTTTCCCGGTCTTTGTCAAAATGATAATAGAACTTGCGATAATAATAGTCCATTAAGTAGTAACGTTCAGTGTAGTTCCTGAAGAACCGGTTCAGGTTCTGGTCGCTGAGGTTCTCTTCATTGAACTCTTTTGCGAACTGGTTCAATTTCACGGCATATTCCAGGGCATTGTAGATATTCTCAAAGCCGGGATACCAGTGTTTTGTCTTCCTGCTGGCTATCCATTCAAGATAGGTGTCAAAGTCCTCTTTGTCGTTGTCGAGTTCACTGACTATCTTGCTGATGACGTGTTTATCGAACAGAGCAAGGGATTCTGCTTCGAGATATCCGGTCACATCATACTTCCGGACCTCGGTGTTGAGGTACTTGTTCAGCTGGTTGTTATCTTTCAGTAGTTGTTCGCAGTACCCGTCAAAGACTGCCGAGTCCTTTGAGTTGTCCATCCATCCTTTGATGAATATCTCACATTCGTTGCTCAGGGAGTTGCTGTAAGCCTGGTATTTCTTGAGGTTGATGTCCGTGTTCCTTGAGATGTGCGTGATCACGAAGCTCAGGAACAGTTTCTTCAAGGTGGGTTCTTCGGACTGGTAGCCAAAGTACCTTTTCACCAGGTTCCAGAACTCTTCGACCAGCTCGAACCTGACGACCTCTTCCCATACCGTGTTGGTGTTCTCATCCAGCGAGTTGATCAAAAGCTTTCGTATGACCTCCTTGAGGTCCGTGGTAGCTGAACCGGAAAGCACCCCTAGGAACCCGAGTGTGAAATCCTCGTCCCTCCAGTCCGACTGGTACATCCTCTTAAGCGGCACAACCCTCTTCTTGCTTGTAAAGAACTGCTGGTGCTTTTCCAGGAACCTGTCCAGGTCATACCCTTCGATCCCGAACTCACCCTTGATGTCCGATATCCTGCTGTTCTCAAACCGTGCCGAATAGAGCTGGATGTCCAGCAGCCAGTTGCATTCATGATCTCTTTCCGCCTTATTTGAATAAATCAGATAACTGGATTGGGTGTCATCCTTCTCCAGCATCTTCTTCGTGGCAAAGAAATTGTTGTTCAGGACATGCAGTTTGATCCCCTTCTCAGCCAGAGCGTCCCCTATCTGTGCGAGATCTTCCTCTTCGGCGGTCCCCTGGTCATACCAGAAGACGATCTTTCTTTTCTCGAACTCGTTGAGGGTCTCGAATTTCTTGAGTATGCTCTGGGTGGTTTTTTCGGGGTTTAGCATGGTTGGATTTCCATAATTATTGAAATTTAAGATAATTAACTTCTTTGAGGGAACTTATTAAACTGTTGAATTACTTCGATTATTTTGTAAACCTGCGTTGATGGATTGCTTTGTGTGCTATTTAGTTCTGTTCCGTTATCAAGATGAAGTAGTTCCAGTTTTTTAGAGTTTTTGATTGCTGTATCTGTTAGAGGATCAAGTATTTGGTAGCAATCACTGGTCTTACTATAATCTGGTATCTTTCTTTTTAAAAGTTCTATCAAACCATCGTTTTGAAGTGACGTGTCTATATAACTGAAATGCAAAAGGAACCAAAGCTCAAATGAGGGGTTTGATAAGCACATATTGATAGACTTTCCGGCGTTCCTGTATGCAGTCGAAATCTTATCATCTGTGTTTTCATCGCAGTCAAAAACGCACCAGATGGAATCACCACCATTGATGTCCAGATATTCCATCTTCTTTTTGGCAAATTCAACAATGCTACCAATATCTTTACGGCTTGATGGTATTGGGATCACGTCCAGATTGTTCTGTTGTGTCCGGTAATTCTCAAAGTATATTGGTTCGGTTTTGTCGCCTTCACAGATTATGAGCATTTTATTCCTTGTAGGTCTTTGACCACGTTTTCTTCGGCTATAGTCTTGCATGTCAAAAACCTTCTCAGGCTGAGATGAACGGCAGTGCTCCATATCTTCCCATCAGGTACCCTTTTAAGATATTCTGATCTTTGCGAGCCTGGAATTCCAGCAATGAATAAATATTTGTGTTCCCCACGTCTGCGTCTTTTTCAGTAAACCATATCTGGTCTCTTCTGAAAAGTTCATCGTTAAGTAAGTTGGTGTTGTGGGTTGTTATTATTAGCTGGGCATTGTTCTTATTATAGCTCTTATCATGGAAGAGTTTGACCAGGTGTTCACTTAGCATTGGGTGTAGTTTTAGTTCCAGCTCATCGATAAATAGGACATGTCCATTTTTGAGTGCATTCAGCCAGGGACCTATTAGAGAGAAGAACCTCTTTGTACCCTCGGATTCTTCGGTATTGAAATCAAATGGAATGTTGTGTTCCTTACCAGTTTTATCTTTAGCAAGGTGGAATGTATTGATATCGATCTTTTGCAGTTTTCCACTTGTTGTGTCAAAGCTGCGGGGAAGTTGGTTCAATATTTCTACAGGAAGATCACCCGGATCGATACTTTCTATATTTGCGATTATATTGACAAGACCTAAGTCGGCTCTCTCAAGTGATCTTAGAATTGCTTTTTTCGAATCATCATCCTGATTGAGCATTTTTATTGTAAACTCACCCGGTTCTGATAATGTTCTTGTACCTATTATTCTCAGGTCTTCCCTGAACCATTTGAAAGCTTCCAGTGTTTTATCGTAATTCTGCTGTGCGGAATTCGAGAGGTAAAGAACATTATCCAGAGTCCTTTTTGAAATATCGTTCTGAATTCTTTTATCGGTTGTGAATTTGAATTCTGTTGTATTCCTTCTTTCAAAGATTAGTGCTTCCCGATTGTTTGGGTAGTAATAAAGGTCTTCATCAATTATTTTTGTCCTATCAAAAGATACAGCATATTTGTACCTGATATTGTTCTTGACAAAAAAAACACTGAACTTGCTGGGCTTTGACATGCACTCAGGGGTCAGTTTGAACGGCTCAAACGGAAGCAAATCCCCGTCCTGATTCTTGACCGATGTCATCACTAAATTCTGCAAGCTGAACATTGCTAAAAGAACATTGCTCTTTCCGGATGCATTAGCCCCATAAATAACCGCACTTTTCAACAGCCTGTCATCCTTTTTCAATGCATCCAGCTCGATCAAATTCCCATCAAGCGATTTGTCTGATGATGCTAATAAACTAAAAGTGATCTCATCCTTTATTGAACGAAAGTTTTCAGCTTTAAATTCAATTAACATGTTGATAACACTCCAATATTTAGATTTAATTGCATTTTTTGTGAGTTTTGCGTGTATATTAGAGTTAAAACCGGATTATATTTAAATTAATTGCTGATTAAGTGGTTTTAATTCAAACTCCTAAATGAGTTGAATTTTTTGGGTTTAGCTTGAATACCTCTTTCTAGTAATGAATATTACAGCAACTCTTTTTGTGTCGGATAATGATATTTTTCATAGATTTCAATTTGTGAACGTAATTTTGAAATCTCATTCGTTTCAATTTTGCTTAAATCCGATACTGTTTTAACTCCTTGAGATTTTTTGATAACTTCTAAGCCACAGTCCCTGATAAAAGTTCTAATTTCAGGTGCAATCAGGAATTTCTGGCTCAATATTTCATAAAGATTTAAAATAAACTCAAGACTTAAGAAGTTCAAAGATACAACATCATCTTTTAGAATATCATTACGCGTATTGGGATTTAAACTTCCATTTTCTATAATCTTTTTAGTAATTACTAAGATACCACCCTTTATTGTGTGTATCACTTCATCTTTTCTGTAAGAGAGAGCATAATCTCGTACTTTTACTAATTCAGCTTTTGATAACGTTTTGTGCTGTTTGCAATCAACTATAAAAGCTTCGTTATCTTTCAAGCATATTATTCCATCTGGACTATTTTTCCCACTAATTGCTAAATAATTTCCAAACAAATATTTCAATAAAACATCTGTCTTTTCCTGTACGAAGTATCCAGATTTGGTTGCAGTGTCATCTTTTTTGAACTCATCAGGATTTTCAAGATATCTAGACAACCAATGGCAGGCAAAACTTGATTCTTTTTCCAATAATTGTTTGTAATTGTATACCAAATAGGTTTTTATGTTTTGATATAAGTACTCCAGAATTTTGTTAGATTTACCATTAAGATAATAAGACAATATACTGTAAGTGTTTAAATCAGATATGATAATATTATGTACCTTTTCATTTTTCTTATATCTGGTATTAAATCCAAATAAAACAGTATAATAATTAGTATACCGACTGTTTTTATCATCACAATATAGCTTAATCCTTAGTTCTATTCTCTTCTTTTGTTGAACAATGCCTAAAATCTCAAAGGATTCAGTAGAAAAATCTCCTTTTGCACCTTTTAAGGAACTGAATATTGAAGATAAAATATTAGAGTATTTTTCGATATCAAATATAAGCGAATCATCAGTATCTGTTATAACTTTATTTTCAAATAAATGCATTATAACTGGTTTTGCATCAGCGTCTTCTTTCAATATTTTGAGATACTTCTTTTTACTATGATTAGATGAATTGATTAAGTTAGAAAAATAGTAGGAACTCGGCATTTTATATGCTTTGCCTATTTTCATTCCTATATTTTCGATTTCATGCACAATTTTATCTTCAGCATCACTTATGTCAATATCTTTGTATTTAGACATAATATTTAGAGAAAAAATAAAGTATTTTTCTTCTAACCCATTTCTTTGCTGTCCATTTTCATTTATCGATACTTTGAATATAATTTCTTTTATTTCCTTTTTTTCTTTTATTTCATACGGGTAAATAAACTGCATTTCTTTTATTTTCAATAAATCTGGTAAGTCATTGAAGATAAATTCAGGATTAATGAACTCATCTATTTCTAGTATATTATCACCTGTAACTGAAAGATTCAAATTGAAATAAGAACATTTGAGATTAATTTTTTTTAAAAAAATATCTTTTTCTCGCAGTACTGAAAATAAATGTGCTGTATTAAATTTAAGAGGTAATAATTCAGTGATTTCATGTTTACAAATTAAGTTTTCATCAAATTCATTTATTTGATTAACAAAAGTAGTACGCCTTCTTTTGTAACCATGAATTGCCAGTTTCTTATTCTGCTGATCAATTTTTATCAATGATATTGGATATAACTCGATTGTTCCCGGTTCGAATGGCGAAAAATAGCCACTTTCTGATTTAATGTTGACTAATGCTATCCTCGTTATTCCATTTTCATTGATTATTAAATTTTCATCTGTATCTATTTTTTCTTGTAGGAACAAATTAAAAGATTCAATGTTTTCTATTGAAAAATTCTCATCGGCAGTAAATTCATAATCAAATCTTAAAATTAATAATTTATTAATAAATTTATTAGTATCTTTAAATTCATTTATTGCCTCATTGTAATCAATGTTTTCATCGTAAACAATTCTTAAAATATCAATCAGTTTTTTCCAAAAAAGTTTGTCGTCCAAACTTGCAGTTTTAATTTCGTGAAGCAAATGTTCCCATTTTATGCAATTATCATCAAAATAAGTCTTTGCTGAATCAAAAAGCCGGTCTCCGTTTCTGGTAAAAAATAAATGTGGTATGATTTTTGTCCTAATTGTTTGTTCATTGTATTCCATCATATCTTCTCCACCAGCCCCTCAAACTTCTCATAATTCACCTTCACCCCATCATCCAGATCGATCTCAATATATGCATCAGCCTTGTTCTTCAGAACTTCATCATAAGCCATGAGTTCATCGATCATCTTACCAAGTTTCGCTCTAGTCTGGGCATCCTTGCCGATATCCGACTTTATCATATCCCTTTTTGCATCCAGTTTGCCTTCAAGATCCAGCAGGTAATCCGTCCTCATAACCGCAAGGGTGTCATGCCTGTACCTGTGCATGTAAATGAGCGCATTGAAAGTCCGACCCTTCCCTGAACTGAACAGCCAGTAGATGGGTCTTTTCTTGTACATCTTCACATGGTCCTTGTAGAACGACTTCAGGAAATAGTCCCGTATTACCGTCTCAGAGGACTTGTTGCCTTTATTGCCCAGAGCCTCAGCAATGAAATCCAGATTCTCGGAAAGCTTCTCCTTTCCAAAGGTCACCTTGAGGAAGTCCTTGAACCTATCCAAGATGTCATCCTCAAAATATTCGTCCTCAAGTATGGGTATGATGTTATCCCCATCCGGCATGAAGCTCGGTTCAGGCACCTGCTTCAGGTAATCCTCTTTCTTCTCACCCTGGTTCGCAAGCACCAGCCCCGGCTTATCCAGCGAATACCGCCCGAACATGCACCCCACAGCATAGGAGATGAACTCCTTTATCGTATCTGTGAGCAGCAGCACTTCCAACTCTTCCTCGCTCTTATCACCGTTATAGCGGTAATGCGGGTTGCACGTCAGCGTGATCTCCGAAAGCGGCACATCAGGCGTAAGCTCATCCTGCAACCCGTAGGCATCAATAAAAATGCGGTTGTTCTCTTCCTCCAGTCTCTGCATCTTCATTGTCATTTCTTTCCAATGGCCGCTGAGTTTGGTGTAGGTCTCGCGGAGGGTTGGCTGGCGGTATTCGGGTTGTAGGAGGGGGAGGGTGGTGAAATCCCAGGAGGTTTCGTAGGAGTTCCAATCTGTTTTTCCAATTGAAATAAGTGTTAGAATATTATTAAATTGAGATGTGTCAAGTAAAGAGGGATAAGGTAGCTTCTTGAAATCACCAATTTGGAAATGAAAAGTTGTATTTATTATTTTACTTGTGTTTTCAGTATACTTCGTATTTAAATAACTTAAAATCTTTAGTAAATCCTCTAAATTAGAAAAAGTTGATGAATGACCAGAAACATCGTAAATGAATCCTTTCGGAAGATATCTAACTGATAATTTTCCACTCGTCAGATCTGTCCAAGTAATACCCTCTTTAAAATAGTTGTCTTCACCCGGTAAAGAATAAGATTGACCTGATTTTTTTCTATATTCTCTAATAAGCTTTCCGTTTTCATAATAATTGACTACGTATTCAAAATTACCATACCATTTCCTATAGTTTCCTCCTTTATTGTATGGAACCCACTTTTTTGTAGAGAACTTTTGGTCTTTAGCAGCTAATAGTTCGAATGAACAAAATGATATTTCATGCCATCCTCGCATAAACAAATCGTTATTACATGTAAACAAACCAACAGCTGGGAAGATTCCTTTTTGGTGACCAATTATGGTCTCTTGCACAAATATATCCCTCATTTTGTTACTCATCCAATACGCAATCGGACTTCCGGGAATCTTCTTGAAATCAGATGCAGAGGCGAGGTAGAAGTTGGGGACGGAGGTGGTTGATGATTTGTTATTGGTCATGGGTTGCTGCCTCTTTGGTTAAGAAATCCTTGCCTTTAGCAGTCAGGCGGTATTTCTGCATTCTGCTGCCGGGTTTATCGGGGATTGTCATTTCGATTAATTCTGCATCGAGGGCAGGGTGGAGATAGTTAGTCCTGAAAGTATGTCGATGCTTGATATTCAAAGTGCTGCGGAGTTCACTGGAAGATCTTTCTCCATCCATGAGTGCCAGCAACAATCTTTGAATTGGGTCATGTGACTGGGTCGGTGACTGGGTCGGTGACTGGGTCGGTGACTTGGGCTGCGACTCGACTTCAGCCGTGACGGGAGCGGCAGTTTCAACCTCTATGGACTCTGCCAGGTAGACAGTGAACCTCACCCTCATCCCGATCTCAATGATCTCCGGTTGGGGGAGTCCAAGTTCTTCAGCATCCCGCAAAATACGACGGAAACCGCTACCCCACTGTTCGATCAGGTCCAGTTCCCTGAAAACCCTGGCAATAACACGATTTCTTATCCTTGAAACACCCTGTTTAACATCCTCGATGGTCATTCCGGGGAGAAGGATACCGGGATTTTCTATCTCGATCCTGTCATCAAAAAAGGACACCCTGATAGGTGCACCCTTCTGGGAATAATCTGCATGAACGATAGCATTGACAAGAGCCTCACGAAGGATCGTGAGGGGAATGCTCCATACATCCTTACGCCGGATCTCTGAGAAATCTGCACCTCTGAAAGCATGTTTCTTCAGGAAAAGCATCACAGTTTCAACAGAGCCAGGAAGGTCCTCGTGGATCTCGGTATGGTCGAAAATGTATGCCTTATCTTTTCCCTTGAAGCGCCCGCATTGGATCCATGCATCCGGGAAATGAAAATCCCTCTTCTTTCCAAAAAGAAGCATAGCGCCAGTCGTCGGAACTAATCTGCCCTGCTCCTGGGTCAGAAGTTTAAGTGTGATCAATTCCTCTTCGTTTAGCTCCCGTATTCCCTTAAAGCATTTTTTAGCAGCATCAATATCAAGGTCATTGGAAGACAGATCAGGCATCGGCATCTCATCAAACGAAACACCAGAAGCACTTCTCTGAAGCTCAGAGATAAGCTCCCTGTCAGCCTTCCTGTTAGTAGACCCAAGTCTTACATAAACGCCATCAATATGACCTTCACTCTTGACCCAGTGCGGACGTGAACCACTCGGATAAACTTCAACACCAAGCACAGTCTTACCCTCCACTGTCATCAATTCAACATTGGGAACAAGTCTTGGGGCAATACTGTCAGCAATAAGACTGCAAAGACGCTCTTCTTCATCGAGTGGATTTGAGACACCTACGATCTTCTTTGTCCCATCCTCAACACCAATGAACAGGCTTCCTCCGGCAGTGTTGGCAAATGCTACAAGTGTCTTGATAATATTCTTTGGCGAGGATATATCACGCTTGAACTCCAGCGTCTTGCCCTCAGGCATGGTGATGAGTTGAGAGGTTGGGGGGATCATTGAGCCTCTGTTTGATAAACATCGACATTTCTGGACTGCATCACCGCCTCACGCAGCCATGCATCCTTTTCAGCTTCACAACTGCCGTCCACAAGCCGGATATAGGCTCCCTTATACTCAGGATGCCCTGCATTCTCAAGAACAAAAGCCGTGGTCGAAACGACCTCACCGCTGATGCTGTCGAAAGCCCGGGGTCCGAGATGTGCCATGGACAGGATGGTATGTTTGTCCAGAATACCTTCCCGGAGTTTCTCAAATGAAGAAAGGAACATCCAGCTCTGCATGGTTATCATTGCGACCATACCCCTCTGCATCACAAGGTCAAGGTTGCGTTCAATGAACATGGCAAAGAAATCCGATTTGCTGTCAGGATAATTTTCCTGGGCAAAACTCTTAAGCCTTGCGTTCATCCCCTTGCCGCCCATATACGGTGGATTGGCAACCACAACATGGTATTTCGTGCTGAGGCAGTCTGCCTGCTTTAAGGCTTTGAGTACTTTCCTGTGGGTTGTGAAAAGAGAAAGGTTGCTGGATAAGTTCCTATCTTTCAATAGGTTCTGGATGTCCGATATGTTCGTTGAGGATGGGCGGATGAGGGAGCCGAAGTTATCAGCCTCCTCGAACTGGCGCAGGGTAAGCTGGAGGTCAGATGTGAAAAGGTTGCTGCCAATGGCAGCCATGTAGGCTTTGAGTTCATCCTCCTCAAAGGAGATGCTCTCTAGTATGCATATGTTTGGCTGGACAGGTTTGCGGAAGAAATTGCGGTTCTTTCTTCTGGCTTTCATGGTAAGGGCAAAGGCAGCCAGCTCTCCTGCACGTTTGTCGATCTCGATGCCAAATAGGTTGTGGGTCAGGATTGTTTCCGTTATCTCGGATTTGTCATATCCTTCCTCCTCGTAGATGGCATACAGCAGGTCAAAGGCATAGACCAGCATGTGCCCGGAACCACAGGCAGGATCGCATACTCTGATATCCTCCGGCGAGTTCACCCTCTGGAAATCCGTTTCAGGCTGCTCCGGCATGATATAGTAATCCATACACTCGAACAATCGCGAGCTGGGACGGTTGAGCATCCATAAACGCCCCAGTGAGTTCTCCACCAGGTAGCGGACGATCCAGTGAGGCGTGAACAACTGGGTAGCTGCAGGGATGTTCTCCTTGCTGATATTGATGTTCTTCTGCAGGTCCTTGAACACCTTATCTTTTCTGGGAGCGATGTAGTCCTGGTATATCCAGCCGATAACCTCCGCTTCCCTCCAGTCATCCTCAGGGATGATCTCGTTCATGTCCTTCACAATGGAATCAATATGAAGCATCTTTTCAGGGAACAGGAGTTCCGTGTAATCTGCTATCTTCTCGAACATGAAAGGCATGGTATGGTTCAGGTAGTTACACAGACGCAATATCAGGTACTTGTACAGTTCTTCATCCCTGTTCTCGGCCTTGAGGTCAAGCACAAGGTCAGTATCAAGCTTCAGGAAGTCCAGCTCAAGGGCATGGGTTATGATCCCCGGCTCGCTCCTGTCCACATCATCGGCAGTGAACACATTCACAGGGATATAATCGTTAACCTCCATGAACTTCAGGGCAACAAAACGGTTGAACCAGGTATAAGTGACCTCGTCCATCACCTGTTCATAACCCTTACGTTTAACCTCCCTTACCAGATACTCCCGCTGGTCTTTGATCTTCCTGTTGAAGACCTTACCACCAATAACAATTGAATCCGAATGTTCTGAGTCCACCGGAAGGACCTCTTTCGGACGGATACCGTAGAATGCAGCCCTGTCCCTCACCTCCTGGAGGAGCTTATCCCGTACCGTGTCCGAGAATCGGATTATGCTTGCCTTATCCATGATCAGAACAACCTGACATCGTTTGTTTCAAGTATCTTCACAAGAGATGCCCTAAGTTCTTTGAGGTACCTGTCAAGTTCCTCTTCGGAAGTGATCGTGTCCTTTGACTTGAAAATAACTGTATCCCTAATGACTCTTGTAGACCTTACAGGAACTGCAACTTCATCAGAACCGGGTTCTGGTTCCTTTATAATCTGTAATTGTTTGCTGATCCTGTCATATGCCTGGCTGTGAAGAGTGTCCAATGTTGTGGATTGTGCCTGCACGAACACACAATCCTCAGCTTCTGAGATACGTGTCTTAAGGTCATGGAAAGGCTGCAAAACAGAATCCATGAACTCCGAAGTGAGTTCCGTGTGTGCACCCATCTCCTTTTCCAGTTCTACAGTGATAATCCCGATCTTCTTGAATGTATCTTCCTTAAGCTCGGAAAGAGTTTCTAAAAGGGTGTTTTCAATCTCCTTCTCCAGAGGCGGTAGTAACTTGATATCAGAATAAGGCTCCTCTGAGCCAAGAATAGCTTCAACTTCCTGCACTCTGGACTTTGTCTCCTCTTCCATGAATTGCAGGTCTCTCTTGAAAACATCAAGCTTCTTAAGGACCCTTCTGAATATTTCCACCTTGTTGCTTCCAAAGAAAGAGATTACAGGTTCCACCTCTTCACGCAGTTGTACCAGTTCGTCCTTTTCATCTGCAACATTTTGAAGGAAAGAAGAAGGGTCGGTTATGTTCAGGACACCTTTAAGGAACGCAGCATAAGCTTTTATCATCTCCCTGCCTGGGAATCTCTGTTCCTCTTTATACCTGCCCTCGATCTGTTCGAGGTTTGTGTACTCCTCGGTGAACAGTAAATGTGTCAGGTCGAAGAGATCATTCTCCTTTTCCGGGATATTTGTCTTCTCGAATACATCCCTGAGGACTGACCTGACATTCTTGATAACCTCTACATTTGTTTTTTCCCTGATCTCGAGCACGAGCTTATCTGCAGAGTCTTTCCTTGTGAGGTATCTCACGACCTCCTCAGCATTTTCTTTCTTGAGGATGAGGTATGTCTTCTGATACCTGAGCTTGATCTCATCCCTTGCAAACAGCGTAGCCACAAGGCCGGATATTGTCATTTCATTCCAGCCATACGGTTTGCGCCTGAACTTATCCTTGATATCCTGCAGCACGACAACATCATTCTTCTGGTGCTTTATGTTCAAATAGTCCAGTATTTCCCGAAGAGCAAGCTGATTAGTATCAGATTTCCCTGCACCGAACTTCTCAAGGTCATCTGCCTTTAGTATCCTCAGGATCTCACTTTCGTTTCCAATATCATTGGTAACATAGCTGGCTTTCTTGTAAACGTTCTCAAATAGAAGATCAAGCCCTTCCTTGATCCTTTCCTTCGGATTCTTCTTCTCGATGCTTGTGACTTCCTTCTCATCAACGAATATCCTGGCTTCGGCAACTCCCTCCTCCATTGATTTCTTAGCAGCTTCCCGAAGCCGTTCTTCATCGGTCCTTTTGCCGCTGAGGATATCCTTAACCTCTCCGATATTCGTATTGGAAGTATTCTGCGTCAGGTATTTGCTTATCTTCAGGTAATTGCGTATCTGATTAACAAACTCAACGTTTTGGGAGAAGACAAAAAGAAGAGTATCAGTGGAATCCAGATTGCTTAAGTTTTCCCCGCTCAACGACCTCTGCCCGCTACCTCTTAATATATCATCAGACAGAGGTGTCAGGAACTTGATGGTCAGGTCTGCACCGGCATTAAGCTTATTCTTATCGTCAATGGATTTGTGGTACTTATAGTCCTTGTACTTAGCAGGACATATCTCATCAAAAATATACGAAAACATCTCATCCAGTATCTTATGCTTCTCAATATCGATGTTCTTTATCTCGCGGTTTATCTCCTGTTCTTCGTTAGTCAGGAAATAATACCTATCACCGGACTTATGGATAAGGGTCTGGGCTTCCAGGCGCTTAAGTGATGCAGATATATTATCTTTGGATCTCCTCAACATTGAGTGGGTAAGTTAATATCTTTTTTCTTCCAATTCATTTTCTATGGAAGACAAAGACCTGATTCAAAT
>JAFGQV010000184.1 GCA_016935475.1 Methanosarcinaceae archaeon | reverse complement strand
ATTTGAATCAGGTCTTTGTCTTCCATAGAAAATGAATTGGAAGAAAAAAGATATTAACTTACCCACTCAATGTTGAGGAGATCCAAATATGGTAAAACTGCCAGGGAAAGTGTGTGATAATCCGGTACCCTACCTCATAATTGTTGGTGTCGTGGTCAGTGCATTTATTTTCAGGAGCCTGCTGAATTATGCAGATGAAGGTAACCTGATCATGGTCATCCTGATGGCTGTGGCTGTGGGGTTCATAGCCATTGTGATCACAAAAGCCATCCAGTACCAGCAGATAAAGGAACTGTGAAGGGTTCAGGGATTGGGTAAGATGTCGAAACCCGATAGATCGAAATTAAAGGACCTGCAACAGATCCCCGGGGTTGGCAGGAAGATCTCAGAGGACCTGTGGGACATGGGCTTCCATTCGGTTCGCGACCTGAAAGACCAGGACCCTGAAGAGCTTTACCTGCGGCTCTGCGCCCAAAAAGGCATGCATATCGACCGCTGTATTCTTTATGTGTTCCGCTGTGCCGTATATTATGCATCCAATACGGAATATGATTCTGAGCTGCTGAAATGGTGGAACTGGAAAGAGGATGGAGAATAGGCTTTTTTAGAGTTTGAATCTTGCTCTTAGTATAATCTGTTGGGGTTATAGGTAATGCTAAAAAATGCCACTCTTAAAACTTTATGTTTAAAGAAACTGAGTGAAAATATTACCATCGTCTAAATTTTGTACACATAACAAAAAATATATCTGTCAGTAAAAGATTTTACCTGTATGGTCTATCCAATTCAAGCAATTAAAATTCCTGATGACACTTATTCATTTTCCACTGAAGGTGATGATTCTTTACTTTCTTCTTTGTCAAAAATAAACATATTCTTGGGCGAAAATAATTCTGGAAAAAGTCGCTTGCTTAGGATACTACTTTCTAATAACGATATTAATTACATTCCATCTGATCCAAATATTGAAAAATTAAATGCATTTATTGAAAAAACAAAAATCGATTTTGATGCTTATTTCAAGAGCATAAACCTCTCGAATTTTAGTACAATATACAGTGTTCTCAATCAAATTGAGACACTGAAATATATAGATAATCATTCATTTGAGCTATTGGATCAAATAGAAAAATTAAAAGAAATAATTGATAAATTAGAAAGAGACAAATCTTCGGGCACAAATTATGTTCAACATTCAGATATGGGGAAAAAACTTAAAGAATTATTTGTACAGAATCTTTTAATAATTGGGGATTCTGTTATCTATGAAGAAGATTTCAAAGAGATTATAAAAATTCCGAAATTCAAAATTATATATGTTCCTATTCTTAGAGGAATGAGACCTTTACAAGGGTCTGATGATGTCTACAAATCAAGAACAATTCAGGACTATTTTGGAGAAAATACAGACATCAAATTTGAAATATTCACAGGTCTTGCTTCATATAAAAAAATTAAAGATTTTTTATTAGGAGATTATCATCAACGAGCATTGGTTGGAGAGTACGAAGAATATTTGTCAACTAATTTTTTTGATGGCAAAAGAGTTACTTTAATCCCTTCAGAAGGCAAAGATACACTTACAATAAAGATTGGAGATGAATTTGAACGACCAATTTTTAAAGTAGGTGATGGGATACAAGCAATAATTATTGCGACATTACCTCTTTTTTTGAACAAAAGTGAAGATGTACTTTATTTTATTGAAGAGCCTGAAAAATTATTGCATCCTGGATTACAAAGAAAACTAATTGAAACATTATTAAACGAAACTGGCTTCGAAAACTATCAATACTTCATTACCACTCATTCTAACCATTTTCTGGATTTAACAATGGACTTTTCTGACATCTCAATATATGCTCTAAGAAAGCACTTTGAGGAAGAAGACCATTATGAAAAGACTCCAAAATTTTTAATTGAAAATTTATCTCATGGTGATACAAGTTCTCTTGAGCTTCTAGGAGTAAGAAATTCTTCTGTATTTTTATCAAATTGCACAATTTGGGTTGAAGGTATAACAGATAGATTATATTTCAGGCATTATTTAGATTTATACCTAAAACATTTAGATTCTGAAGATGTATTTAAAGAAGATTTTCATTATTCATTTGTGGAATATGGTGGGGGAAATATTACACATTGGTCTTTTCTTGAAGAAGAAGGTGGCGAAAAAAACATCAACGTGGAAAGATTATGTGGTAAATTGTTTTTAATAGCTGATAAAGACGAAAATAAAGAGTCTCGCCACGAAATACTTAGTGAAAGACTAGATAACAGATATTATCCGCTCGAATGTCGAGAAGTAGAAAACCTTCTCTCAAAGGATGTTTTATTTAAAGTTATCAAAGATTATGAAAAAGTAGACCCTCAAATGGAAACCTTTGAAGAAGATGATTATAAAGATCTACTTCTTGGTAAATTTATTGATGATAAATTGGGCGGTAACAGAAAAAGAGCAAGACCATATCAGGCAAAATCTGGTACAATTCATGATAAACTTGTTTTCTGTAAAAAAGCCTTAAATCATATCGATAATTGGGATGACCTTTCTGATGAAGCACAATCAATTTGTGAAAAAATATATTCCTTTATTTCGGAAAATAATAAATGAACAAGCCAGTTTAATAAATAGAATCTCCCACACCTCCAACCTTATCCCCAAATTAACCAATCGTCACCCTAAAACTTCACCGTCGCCCATGCTCTTGTTTTAACTGTAGGACTACTCTCACTGGCAAGCATAATATCAGGTATACCTGATATGGGTTGAACTATAACCCATAAAAATATAGTATACTTATATCAAATGTGAGTAGGAAACTCACAACATATTTGAACATTGATTGACAAATGAAATCCCAGTGAGCAGTATGACCCCGATCATCATCTTTTTTCTGGCATTGGTTCTGATCCTTCTGATGACTGCAAGGTTCAAGGTTCATCCGTTCTTGAGCCTGATCACGGTCTCCCTGTTCATCGGGGTCATGGCAGGGGAGCCGTTCGAGGCACTGGGATCCATTTCAACAGGTATGGGGAAGGTCTTTGCAAACCTTGCAATAGTTATCGTTAGCGGCAGCATTATTGGTAAGTTACTTGAGGAAACCGGTGCGACATCGGTGATCGCAGGGGATATCCTGAGGGTGTCGAAAAAACCGCTTCTGGCTTTGAGCTTGCTCGGTTTCCTGACCGCTGTTCCTGTCATGTGCTCAATACTTGCGTTCGTGATATTCATCCCCATCGCCATGGAGATCGGTCACAGGATGAAATTACCGTCAAGCACGGTTGCCATGTCACTTGGTCTGGGCACACTGGCATCATTCAATCTCATCTATCCGTCACCCGGAATTTATTCTGCTGTCAATGAACTGGGAGCCGGTACAGCCAGTGTTTTTATCATTGGTCTTGTAATTGCCATCCCAACCATGCTGGTCGGTTACCTGTATGTGGACAGGTTCTGCAGGTCAGGGGAATTGCCGGTCAGAGCTGCAACAAAGCAGGTACAGGTGAAACGACCGGGAGCCTATGCACCCATCGCAGTACCGATCATGCTAATCTCCTCGAGGATATTCTATCCGGTTCCTGTGCTAAATTTTCTGGGCGACCCCAATGTAGCGCTATTGATCGGGGTCTTGCTTGCAGTTATTTTTGCACGTTCCTCGGGGTCGGTGGGATCGGGTACCATTTCGGCATGCGCAGAAAAAGGAATAAGAAGAGGGGGTGTTGTACTCCTGGACCTCTGTGGCGGTGGCGCTCTCGGTACCACACTGGCAATGACAGGAGTGGGTCACGAGATCGGACAGGTGTTCATCAACTCGAACCTGCCAGCGATCATCATTCCTTTCCTGGTTGCAGTTGCCATCCAGACGGTTCAGGGTTCAAGGGTCGTGACAATGCTCATCGCTCCAAGTTTGATTATGACATCGCTTCCCGAACTCGGACTGCCGGTAGAGATTGCATTGATATCCATGGCATGTGGCACTTTTATGATATCCCATGCAAACGATCCCTATTTCTGGACAATAGTGGAAATGGCAGATATCGATCCTGCCACAGGCTACAAGTGCTATACAGTTGGAGGAATAGTAATGGGAGTCACAGCTTTTATTCTGCTAGCAGCCATTTATTCAGTGTTTTATTGAAGCGTTTCGGGTTTTGTTAAGATTGTTATAATTTCAGTGCTTTCACATTCTTTGACACATGTAAAGACTTGAAAAGAAATGTTTAATATGAATGAAAGTTAATGAAAATTATTCAAGAGATTGAAAAGGAGGTTTGAATATGGCATTAGATAAAACTAAGTTAGAAAGTTATGCAAAAAAAGTTTATAATGGAGACCTCAAGCGTTTCAAAGAAAAGCAAAAGAAAGAATCTTCTTTCACATTCGATTTATTTTTGAAAAATGAATCAAAAGCTACAAAAGAGAAAAGAGTGAATCTAAATTCATCAATAGAAAAAGTAGTCATTGAAGATTGTAAAAAGCAATGTGTAATTTGTGGTAAAGAATACAATGACCCTGATGATTTTGATATTCATCATGTAAATGGAGATCGTTCGAATCCAGATACTTCCAATTTAGTTTTAGTCTGCCAAAGTTGTCATAAAAAGCTTCATAGACATGCGAGGGTAAAATTATCGAATTACAAAGCAAAAAACAAAAATTCGTCTTCTAAAACTCAATCCCCCTTTAATAGTCCTTCAATCGGTTCACCATTTGACACCGCCCCAAAGAAAAAAGGTCGAACGAAAAAGAAGGATGATGACCCATTTAGGCTTTGGTGAGCAAATAGGTGGAATCGTGGGACGACTGCCACGATTTCGGCTAATTCGTCAGTGCCTGGATGGATGCTGGAATCCTGCCGCCCCGTGCGATAAAGGTCTCGGAACTGAAGGGGTTGACCCGCATAACAGGTGCACTGCCGAGCAAACCGCCGAATTCGATACGGTCCCCGACATCCTTGCCCGGGGCAGGGATGATGCGTACAGCCGTAGTTTTCCTGTTAACCACACCGATCGCCATCTCATCTGCGATGATCGCTGATATGGTGGATGCAGGTGTATCTCCCGGAACTGCGATCATATCCAGTCCCACGGAACATACACTTGTCATGGCTTCCAGTTTTTCAAGACTGAGGGCACCGTCCTCAACTGCCCTGATCATACCTGCATCTTCACTTACAGGGATGAAAGCCCCGCTTAAACCACCGACCGAAGAAGATGCCATGGAGCCTCCTTTTTTGACGGCATCGTTGAGCAATGCGAGAGCGGCGGTGGTTCCGTGGGTTCCGCAGCGTTCCAGACCCATTGCTTCTAAGATGGCAGCCACACTGTCGCCGATCGCAGGTGTGGGAGCCAGCGACAGGTCAAGGACCCCGAAATCAGCACCGATACGCCTTGAGACTTCCCTGCCAACCATCTCTCCCATGCGTGTGATCTTGAAGGCTGTTTTCTTGATGGTCTCAGCGATCTCCCCGAGGTCGGGATCTTCCAGTTCGCGAACTGCTGCGTTGACCACACCCGGGCCGCTGACACCGACGTTAATTACGCAGTCCGGTTCACCGATCCCGTGGAAAGCGCCAGCCATGAACGGATTGTCCTCCGGTGCATTGGCAAAGACCACCAGCTTTGCACAGCCGATCCCACCTGCCTCCCGGGTAAGTTCTGCGGTTTCCTTGATGATCTTTCCCATCAATGCGACTGCATCCATATTGATACCAGCTTTGGTGGTGGCTACATTGACAGACGAGCAGACCTTGTTGGTGCTGGCAAGTGCTTCAGGTATGGAATTGATCAGTCTGAGGTCGCCTGGGGTGAACCCCTTGTGCACAAGTGCACTGAAACCGCCTATGAAATCCACACCCACTGCTTCAGCCGCTTTATCCATGGTCCTGGCAACGGACACAAGATCAGGGGTCTTGCAGCTTTCAGCCACAATTGCTATGGGAGTAACGGATATCCGTTTGTTGATAACGGGGATCCCATATAGGTTCTGCACATCTTCGGTAGTTTTTACAAGGTCCCTGGCAGATGTTGTGATCTTGTTATAGATATTTTCATTAAATACATCAACATCGGGATGGCTGCAATCCCGCAGGCTGATCCCCATGGTAACCGTCCTGATGTCCAGGTGTTCCATTTTGAGCATCTGGATGGTTTCCAATATTTCCTCTGGGTGAATAAGCATGTGAAAACTCCCCTTCCCTAAATCCTGTGCATGAAACGGAATGCGTCTTCATGCTGGACCTTTACTTCAACTCCCAGACGATCCCCTTCATCGCTCATAGCCTTCTGGAAAGCAGACAGGTCAAAATCGCTGTCTTTGTTCTCAGCCAGCATGATCATTGTAAAAAGGTCCTGCATGGTGGTCTGGCTTATGTCAACAATATTGACACTGAATCTGGCCATTACGCTGGTAATGCCGGCAACAATACCTACCTTATCACCACCAATAACGGTAATCACAAAACGACTTGATGTCATGCTCATCCCTTCTTTGGAATAAAATATATAATTATCGGTAAAAGTAAAATGATTAAGATGATGGCCAATTTCATAAATGGTTCCCCTTTAAGAACAAGTTTTCGTAAGATATTAAAACCCTGTGTTCCAATATGAATATATGGAAGGCGAGGAAGATCTGGAAAAATTCAAAGATATGCTTTCAAAGAACCTGACGGAACTGATAAGCGAATTTGAGAAAAATCCCACCATGGATACCCTGATACAGATAGTTGTTACGTACCATACGCTTGGACAGACCGAAAGGGGACTCGGGTTTGCGGATGCGATCCTGATGCAACTTCCGGACGGGAAAGATAAATGGTTTCAGAAGGGTCTCATCATGGGGGCTGTGGAACGTGATGAAGATGCTCTTTCTTGTCTGGACAAGGCACTGGAATGCGAACCAGGGGATACCCAGATACTGCACAGCAAAAGCATGATGCTCAACAAACTGGGGCGTTTTGAGGAAGCAATAGTTGTATGCGACAGATCACTGGAAATTATTCCAAATGACCTGCAGGCACTGTCAAACAAACTTGTATCCCTTTTCGGAAGTAAACACCATGACGATGCATTTAAGCTCTATCAACGGTCCATAACCATAAAAGCAGAAGGTGTCTATGCATGGCATTGCAAGGGCATGATCGATGGGTTGATGGGTGAATATTTGATCGAGACCCGTTTTGAGGAGAAGGATAAAGGATCAAAGAAGAAAGTGGGAGAAAGTCTGAAATTGATCGACAGTATTATCGACAATTTTGGCAGCCATGTGAAGACCTGGTATGAACTTGGTAAGCATTCCGGCAAAGAGACCTATCACAGTATCACTGCCCAAAAACCGTAGATATGCAAGGACATGTCTCAGAAAAGCAGTAACAATCACCAGCAATATTTTAATAAACAAGAGCTGGAATGATCCCGTACCAGGTTTATATGTAGGTGAATATGCCTACGATCTTCACAATAACCCCATTGTAAAGCAGCATTGATAAAAAAATAAATGCCAGCAGCATGATTACATGTACAATATTGGGATTGATGTGATGTGCTGCCACAACTCCCATTTTAGTACCTTCACTTAATACTAGGAGCTGTAGCTATAAAGTATGAACCCCAGACCAAAAAATAATTATGATTTGATCTGGTTTCAGATAATTCCCATATCACTCAGCCTATTCGGAAGGTAGGTAGATGTCACAAAATCAAGACCCTTTCCTGCAAACGCCTGCTGTTCAGCCTTTTTCTTGATGTCGAGCTGGAGTTGAATCTGTTCCTTCCAGTAATCCGTTTCAAACCTGGGGTCAGAAAGTTCACTTCGAAGAGCCGCGATATCCTTGTCGGTCAGCTTGTCGGTGGAGAGTTCGTACTCAACGATATCCGAAGGCTGGACACCTATGAATTTTGCAGCCGGTGTTGCCATGAACTCCGAAAGGTGTGCACTCTTGATGGCACCATATGCAATTGAGGCATAGATGCGGTATGACCACGGGTCGCCGTCGGTGAAGATCACAACAGGGATCCCGAGTTCCTCGTTCATCCTCTTGATGATCCGTCTGGTGGAGCGGGCTGGCTGTCCTTTTAAGTGAACAAGGATAGCATTGTATTTTTCATCGAACCCGTTCTCGATAAGCCGCGCATACATACCACCGGTCTCTATTGCGATTATGAACTTTGCATCATGGTCCAGGAACTCAATGTTCTCCACATTGAAGGGGATCTGGTACCCGCTCTCTCCAATGTCTTCCTGGCAGTGTATCTCACGGGAGCCGCGCTTTGTCTCTTCACGTATCCTGATCGGACCGAACATGGTAGCCCCGTCTTCCTCCGGACGCATGTGGAAATATTCTCTTTGCAGACCTGTTATGATCTCAAGGTCCTCTATCAGCCTGTCGCTTTCCGGTTGCTCCCTGAACTTTGCAATACCCCAGTTCTCGGAGAT
>JAFGQV010000183.1 GCA_016935475.1 Methanosarcinaceae archaeon | reverse complement strand
TTTTGTGGACTGGTAATATTTGACAAGCCTTCTGATTTTTGACTCAGTGGACTGCAGTGAACGCCTGTTGTGAACGTCTTTGGTATTGATCACAAGATGTTTTCTCATTCCGATCGCTTTTTCGATCAGGTTTCTCAGATCTTCCGGAACATTTGGAGCAACATTATTTTCCTTTAATATCTGTGTGGTTTTCATACCTGTTGCAAGTGTAATATCCGGCACACCATACTGGTCTCTCAGGGTCATTCCAATTTCACTTGTTGAATTGCCCTGTTTCCACATGTCTAAGATAACTTTTGTGATCTCATCAGCATTCATGGGTGACCAGGCAGGTGCCTCTGTTCTCATTGGCCTTGTAGATCCGGCTTTTCCTTTCTTCCGGGTATGCATTTTTGCCATTTAATTCCTCCTGATAATTATGATCTATTAATGATGTTATTGGTTATTTCTAAATATTTTATGCATTCTTTTTAAGCAAATACTGGCAAAATCAGGATTTACTTAAGTTGTGATTAGTAGTCTCATCAAATTACCAGGAACGTATGGGAGTAATAATTTGATGCTGATTTTTTGTGTGGCGAACGGATTTAAAGAACCCGGCATCCAATATATAACTTGTGATAGAGTGGAAACCTTTGACCGGTCGCAAAACGGTGGGAGAAAATGTGGTAAAATTCAAAAGTAAAAGATATCTCCAATTTATTGCGTAACTGTCTGGATAACTTCTTCCACCGTCATTAAAACCTGATTACCTGTTTCCATGTCCTTGAGCGTAACTTTTCCAGTCTCGATTTCCTGTTCGCCAATGATAACAACATAATCGATACCGATCGTATTCGCATGGGACAGCTGCGATTTGAAATTGCGCCCCATCAGATCAATATGAACCGGAACGAAATCCCGTAGCTTGTTTGCGACCTTGATCGCTTCTAACCGAGTGGTGTCCATGGCTATAACCGCAATCTTCTTTTGCTCATGCGGCTCTATTTTGCATATTTCCATTATGCGGTCAAAACCGAGACCGAAACCTGTTGATGGTACATCCCCACCGCCAAATAATTTGATCAGCTGATATGAGCCCCCGCCGCATATCTGGTTCTGTGCACCAAGCCCTTCTGCATATATTTCAAAGACCATACCTGTGTAGTAATCAAGCCCTCTGGCGATCCCAAAGTCTATCTCATATTTGACACCATAGGCATCGAGCAATACCAGCAGTTCTTCGAATGTATCAAGTTCGAGTATTTCACCTGTGATCGTACGGGCCTTTTTAACAGCATCTTCGCCCGTCAAACAGATCAGTTCCAGAAGATCTCGCCTGAGGTCTGCAGGTGCATTGATCTCTTCCAGATAATCGTCAAGACCGGTGTCATCTTTCTTATCGACAAAACGCATGATCTTGCCCTGCTGTTCAGTATCCATGGCACTCAGGATGTGCCGGATGATCCCCAGATGCCCGACATGCAGGCTGCCTTTTATTCCAGCCGCACTGAGCATGGATGATGCAAGTGCTATGACCTCGGCATCCGAATCCGGTTTGCTGCTTCCCATCAACTCCACTCCGAACTGCCAGAATTCCCTGAACCGTCCTTTTTGCGGACGTTCATACCTGAAACAATTTTCGAAATAGAAGAGTTTGAGGGGTTTTGGAGCGACTTGCATTTCATTTACAAACATTCGCATAACAGGTGCCGTGAGTTCCGGGCGAAGCGTCATTTCCCTGTTACCCTTATCAGTGAAGTTGTACAGTTCACCAACAATTCCTTCACCTGATTTTAGTGTGAATAGATCCAGGTATTCAAAAGTAGGTGTTATGACCTCACTGTATCCCCAATTCATAACAACTTCTCGCATTATGTTTTCAACGTATCTCCTGCGCGTGGTCTCGGCAGGCAGGAAATCTCGTGTTCCGCGTGGTTTAGTGATTTTCATTTTAAATCCTACTCTTAGTGATATATAAAAATGTGGATATTCTGCAGGTGGATCCGGCAGAACGGGAAATTCCTCTGGTTGGATACTAGTTACGTGTGTTATATTTTATTGTTTCGATTCTCAGGACGCATCTTTGCCACTAACCCGAGATGGTCCTCATGATACGGTGTAAGCTCATACATCTTGAATATCTCAAACCCAACATCGAAATCGAGTTCCAGTTTCCTTACTTCTTCTTTGAATACCTTCTTCGGGCTTGCCACGGTATCGATGCTTCGTGCCTTGATCGCAAGCATCAGGAAACCATTTTTTTTCAGGAACTGCTTTGCATTCAACGCAGCGATCTCTGCCTGGTTTGGCTGTGCAACGTCCTGGAAAATAACATCAACCATTTCCACAATATGGGCATAAAGACGGGGTTTTGCGGCATCTGCAAGGATTGGAACAATATTTGGACGTTTGTCGCAGAGCTGGATAAGATCCCGCATGGTGCGCGTGGAAAACTCTACTGCATACACGATACCTTCCGGAACGATATCCGAAACATGGCTGACAGTCGTGCCGGATGCTGCACCCAGATAGAGAACCTTTGAATCCGCAGCAATTGGGATGTCAAACTTTTTAAGCACCATTGCACCGAGTTTGCTGCGGCGCGCATCCCATGAACGATATTCATCACCCTCAACCTCAACAAGCTTTTCGCCATACACGCTGACACCGGGAACAAGGTTTTTCGTGGCAAGTTGTTTCGTGTCACCTTTTATGATCGTGAATATTCCAGATGAAATCTCAGTGACTCCCATTTATCCATGCCTCCTTACCTTCTTGCTCCCTGACTTTGCTCCGCCGCTTTTTTTTACCTTCTTCGGTGGTTTTGGATTGGCGGCTCTGATGACCTCTAGCTTTCTGGCAAGTTCCACTTCAAGCGACTCGTCCAGTTTTCCAGAATACAGGTCGATCCTTGATGCAAAGCTGATCTTTGCAGCAACTGCCCTCGCGATCTTGCCTCTCTGCCACCATGGCGCATTCTTGATCAGCGGGTGATTGAAGATAATGCCATGTTTAGGTGAAGGAGCACGGGCGCGGAGGTGCTTAAAAAGAGCCTTGTTCGCACCGATCACCTGTACGGTGCTGGATGGGAAATAAGCAAGTCTTTCAAGACTGCCAGCAAGGCTTATCAGGCGCGCGCCAAGCAGTGCACCTGCAATGGCTGCAAGGTTCGGGGAATTTGAAGTCACGATCTGTATAAGATACGCTTCGATACTGTTGCGTGTTTCGTATAAATTACATACATTTACTGCAAAAGCCTTGATCAGCTCCTCATCTGCATCTGAAATTTCCGCACCCATGGATGTAGCGGCTTTTTCATACAGACTGTCATCAGGAGATATATTCGAACGTGAACCGTACTTTGAAACGAAACGTGCCAGTGGTTCGGTTGTCAGGTCCAGTTCCGGGAAGTAGATACCATACCATTCAGCCAGGCGCTCGGATAAGGCATTAACAACCCCATCGATATCATCCAGTGCCTCAACTGACTGGATGATGCGCATATCAGTGGTTCCGGACCGGGATATCTGTTCTTTTGCAGCCCTGATACCCACATCCCGCAGGAGTTCATCATATTCCTCGTTCGACCCTACAAACCCGCATTCTACCGCAGCAGCGCGAAGGTCAAATCCCAAAGGTGGTTTATTTGCATTCACCACTTCCGTGTTAACCAGCTGCTTTGCAAGTTCATCCCTGTCTTTTTGAAACAGATCACATTCGGATACTGTGCCTTTTTCATCAACTGCCAGTACTCCAAACCATGTTACAAAATTCAATTCAGGCCCCCGATATCTTTGCACCGCTGTTGTTTGCACGTGTGATCATGACACGTCCCCCAATTGTCTCGTCCAGCATTTTCTGTACATCATTTTTGATCTGATTGGCCTGTATCCTGCTATCAACGAATCCGTATACTGCCGGTCCAAAAGAACTCATACCAGCACCATAGGTGCCGCTATCCTGCATGAACTCGATGACGTCCCTTACGGATTTGGACTGCAATTCAACTTCACGTTTCTTGAAACCCACAGTAAGCAGACTATTTACTGCATATCCGAAACTTTCGATGTCATTTTCCAAAACCGCAGGCATCATCTGCATCAGGATGATATGGGCCACTTGCTGCACTTCATGCAGGGGAATTGGGCACTCTTTTTTGAAAATATCCACTTCCGTTGCATCATGTGCACCCTGGGTATCAGGAAGTGCAAGTAAAATATTCCAATCCGGGAGATCATGCCTGAAAAGAACCGGTGCCGGGTCTGCACGGCTTGCTGCAGACGGTGAGAATGTACCTTTGTCGCTGAATTTGTGTCCACCATCAACAATGAACCCACCGTTTTCAAAAGCTGCCACTCCGATCCCGGAAGTTCCGCCCCTTCCAACTGCGATTGCAAGTTCCCTGACACTGAGCCCAAGCCCGTACAGTTCATTCACAGCGGCAGCAGCCGATACTGCTGATTGTGTGCCTGATCCAAGCCCTACATGAGCAGGCATATCTTCCTCTATCTGTATCCTGATACCATCACCTGATGGCAGCACAGCTTTAGCTGCCATATACATTCTGTCCGCAAGAGTGGAGGTCCCGATTATCTCTATTGTATCAGATTTTTCAACTAATAACCTGACATGCGGCGAATCAAGTGTAATTCCCACTCCGCCATCCACCCTGCCAATTTCAGCGTTCAGGTCTATCAATGTCAGATGAAGGCGGGAAGGAGATATTATTTCGATCATGTTTTTTTGTATCGTTGCTACCTATTATTAAATATTGATACTTGGTTTTGAAATGTATTGCCTTCGAATGATTGTCCATGCTACACTTAAAACTTTCCTGTTACTTACAAAACCCACGACTGGAAGGAATAGTGAAAATATTCTCAAACGGACCTCGGCAATAAAATGAAAATCAAATACCGTGTCCATAAATTGTGGGTTTATTGAATAGCTGCAAATTTTACACTTCTGATGTAGTAAAGCATTTGTTGCATACAGAAAACCACAGACAATACCGGTGTCTGATGGATCCGGGAAACCAAATGTGATGTCAGTAGACACCTTCTGTATCTTGAAAACCCGCAAAAGGCCATCTAACAATCTCAAAAATGGTTTTTTAAGTGTCCTGATAATTCCAAGTATATCAGAGATATTCCAGATACTGCTCTTCTTTCCAGACTTCTTTTCCTTGTCTTCGGTTTCTTTCTGATCTTTTCGTTTTTTGGTTCCTTTCTCTTTCTTTCCCTCTTTCTCCTTCTTTTTTATCGTGTAGGACAATCCCATCCATTTAACTGTGACCCTTTTAACGATCAGATCCTTGTTTTTTTTAATATCAATGATCACGCTAAAAGAAACAAAAAGTATCAACACAATCAGAAAAAAAATACAAAAAGCAGTTGCATAGAGGATAGGCAACATATATGGTGAACTGATAGTTACAACCAGAATCCTTTTTGAAATCGATTAAAGAAAGAAGAAGTAGGACTAATCAATGCATCCTTCCTCTTCCTCGCTTACTTCGGACTCGTTTTTTTTTTCTTTCTTTGACATCTTTCCTTTAATCGACTTTATGTTATCGATGAGCTCTGGCACAGCATCTATGATCTTACCAAAATCTGTTTTTCCAGAGACCGTAAGGAGACGGACATCTTCTTCTGATATCACGATGAATGCTACCGGCTCGATCTTTGCGCCGGCGCCACCTCCACCACCGGAACCCCCCTTGCCTCCATTTTCAGTTCCTTCTCCACCACCGCTTCCAAACCCAAATGTCACTTTTGTGACCGGAATGATCGTTTTCCCGGCAGCGGTTACAGACTCCCCGACAACGGTTTTTGTGCTTACGATCCGTTCGAGTTCCCCTGCTACTTCTTTTATTATTTGTTCAACACCCATGATATTTAACCCCTTAATTGGTTAGCAGCATAAAATAATATTCTGTTTTACACTTTAATAATAAGACAGTACACATAAAAAAGTTATCCTGCAAAAAATCATTTATCGGACTATAATATTTCAACACAAATATGTAACATGAAATCTCTCTAAAACTGTGTCTTGATTTTATTATTGTTTCTGACAGTACCCTCAACCCCATATGGGATATATTTATATAATAGCTTGTGTATGTAAGAAGACCTTGTGATGCGTGCAGGATTGATTGATATCATCCGGTCTTCATCACAAAATATGTCCAGATATAAGCCCATAACAATGCTTATATATTGGATGTAATCAAATATTATAATCCTATAAATTATGGGGTTATCATATCATATCACCACCTTATCAAGTGGAGACGGGAGCTATTTCCCTGTCTGACGTTGGATTAGGCAGTTCGGTTAATTCTGATCGGTAGTTT
>JAFGQV010000182.1 GCA_016935475.1 Methanosarcinaceae archaeon | reverse complement strand
TGGGTTGAAGACGGAGAAATATCGGAATACGATGATTTATCTGATGGCAGGAAAATTGAACTTACCCACACGATGTTAAAGAGAACCTTATCTTTTAACTTTCTCTTATCTTCATCAACATGAGATATCGAAAGCACTACGAGGTTCTCTAAACTTGGTTGCAGCACATTAACATGCCTAATCATGAAAAGTATTTTCAGAACCTCACAATCCTCTTCCCCAAGGAAATTATTGTCCTTTGCCTGCTCAATGGTACGTTTAATTATAGGATCAAGGAAATTCTCTATCGTGTTGTAGAACGTAGAAAAAGGCACCAATACCCCAAGGTCGTTATCAGCATACTTTTCGGTCGCCTCTTTATATGCATTGAGCATGGACCGCTCACCCTTTGCAAGGTGCTTTCCCGTGAAACCGGTTTGCCTTATCTTATCGAATACCTTCTGCAGCACAAAGAACTGATATGGTACGAAGGGATACACATTAACAAAATCCTCCTCGCCTTTGTACAGCTTCATCTCAGCTCCACCAGGCGAGAAGGTCAGCAGGTTTTTCAATATCGTCTTTTTGTCAGTATAGTATGAAGTAAGGGATTCTTCATAGACCTGTTTCTTTGCCAGTATCCTTTTCTTGATTACCTCATCAACATTAGCACTGGAAAGGCTCAAACGTGTATCAAAACGACCCTGTATCTTGGAGAAGTCATATCCTTTGACCTTCTCCTTGGTAATGGTATCAATATCTGCCTGGGATGTAACAACAACCCATGCCTTCCCTGTAAGTTTGGTCCCAAGTTCTTCAACAACTGTCTGCAGGTTCAGCATCAACTCACTGTTTTCGCCAATATACTGACCAACCTCATCAATAAGGAAAATTACCTGATGATCATTCCCTTTCGAATCACAGTACTTCCTCACCTTCTCAGCAAACTTTTCAACACTGAAATGATAGTTTCTCCCGTCGCTCTCAAATAACCTCTCAAGAGATTCCCTGCTTTGATAATCACAATTTACAAGGGCTTCGATAATCTCGTCCTGTTCAAAAATATATGCATTCCGTTTTTCTTCCCATGGAACACCGTTTATCTGTTTGAACTCTTCCTTGAACTTATCATAAAGACCTTTGTTCACAAGGTCTTCTTCCATTTCAGCAATCCAGAGAACATCCCCGAAAAAACCCCGTTTTTCATTGAAAACCCTCATCAGGATGTTCACAATGAGTTCATCGTTCCGATTGAGGGTATTTGCCTTTGAGTCAATATTGAAAAGAATAACATCCTTTGTACCATGATTCACAGCTTTTTCAATGGTAGTAAATAACTGCGGATCATCTATTTTTTCCCTGAAGAACCCAAGGGCTGATTTACCCTTTACAACCCTGTTCTCAAGAAGATGGGATAACATCTTGATAAAATGGGATTTACCCGAACCAAAGAAACCGGATACCCAGACACCAACCTTATCCGTTGGGGTTTCTGTGGCATTGAGGTATCTATCAAAGAAAAGGTCCAGATGCTTCAGTGATTCTCTGGTGACAACATACTCGTCAAGTTCGGTATATACATTCTCCTCATCTTCCTGATCTACCTTAATGACACCATTTATCTCTCTTTTAATGTCTTTTTGGAACAGGTCTTGAATTTTTATTGCATTGGTCATTTGCCAGCACCCCTCAACTTTGAGGAACGTTATCAGTATTTATTAGTCTAAAAGCACGATAGTAATTTGCATCCTTGAATTTTCCGAACAAACTAAGATCAAAACCACTATATTTTCCTGGATAGAAGGTGATAAGCGGTATATTTCCCAAAAGTGGTTGCAAATTATTAAGGATAGTATGTGAACGGACCATTGGCCATGCCTTTCCAACACCGGTCAGGAATATCATCTGAAAACCATCAGAATCATTCATTTTTTGTTGGATGGCATTTTTCAGGACATCTGGTTTCAGCATCAATTTGAGCTTTTTAAGTAATTCATCAGAACCTTTGCTTTCTTCAAATACACTAATTTTTTCTGCACTTATTTTCTTTTCTAAAATTTCAAGGCAAATTTCGTACAGATTAATTTCAAGGACTCTGATTGATTTCTTTTCTAGATTTAATATTATCTTGGTTATTGTATCTCTCAAAAGGAGTTCTTTTTCAGGAGGATAATCAAATATCCAAAAAGGCACCTCATTACCAAGACCTCTGGCATTCAAAAAGTCGTCTTTGTGCAGTTCATCTTTTAGAAGTTCTAATCGCTCTTCAATTTTCATGAATGCAATTAAGATATATCTAAATTTATTTAAACTTGGTCTTTTTAATAGACGGATCAAAGATAATTTCTTACAGTAAAACATTCAATGTTAGTTCATGGCATTCAATTTTTTCAGTTTTATCAATCTAGTAACATTCATTGAAAGCCTATAATTCATTTTGAACATGTTTTTATATATTTGTTCACATTCTTTAAGTTATTATATTTCACAAAAAAACTATTATTCCGTTTTGGTTTATACATAATTTCCCCGATACCAAAATAAAAAAACCCAACGAGCCCCTCCCATGCTAGACCACCTCTTAAAAACCCTCAAAGCAAAGCAACTGACCGCAGCCACACGCAGCGCAGGTCCCATGCTCATCATAGCAGGTGCGGGTACAGGCAAGACCACCACCATCACTGCAAAGATCGCCTCCATGGTGGAGAGGGACGGCATCCCTCCAGAGCAGGTCCTTGCACTGACGTTCTCACGGGAAGCAGCCAGGAACATGGAGAGAAAGGTCAGGGAACTGCTTGGTGAGAACCGTGATGTAAAGGTGAGTACGTTCCACTCGTTCTGTGCGGAGCTTCTGCGGGACAATGCTGACAAATGCGGGATATCGGATGATTTCACCATCTTTGAAGAGATCGATTCAGCGATCTTCTTCCACAGGGACGTGGGTATCGATGCCAGGAATGCGGCACTCTATGCCAACACCATCTCCAAGGCAAAGGACCTCAACCTTCCAATAGGCAAATTCAGGGAATACGTGGATGCCAGAAAAGACCTCCTGCTTCCCTTTGCAGGGGAGGATGAATGGGAGGGTCTCTACCACGACTACCGTGTCAGGCTAAACACCTTCCACCTCAAAAGCAGGGAGGAGCAGAAAGCCCGAAAGGAAGAGAAAAAGAGATGGCAGGACTTCATCGGGCTGCATAACGAGTACCGCAAATACCAGAACCTTGTGGACGCATGGGAAAAGTACGAAGAAAAGAAGTCCAGCATCAATGCCCTTGATTACGGTGACCTTAACCTGCTTGCCCTTGGATACCTGAGCACCTTCGGCACTGACGAGCTGAACAGCACCTACCGCTACATCATCGTCGACGAGTTCCAGGACACCAACCACGTCCAGTTCGAGCTGATCAAAAAGCTCACAGTAAAAGAGCAGAACATCACCGTGGTCGCAGATCCCAACCAGACCATCTATGCGTTCAGGGGCGCCTATTCGAACAACATCGAGGAGTTCAAAAAACAGTTTTCCATCACACAGGAACAGGTCGTCTCCCTGGATGTGAGCTTCAGGTCCACTGACAGGATACTGCGGGTATCCCACAGCCTGATCAGTAACAACTACTCCCCTGAGCAGATGGATGATTGCATCCTCTTAAAGAACCACACAGGCACTGAAGGGGAAAATGTCATCATCCAGGAGACCGTGGACGAGAAGGAAGAGGCCCGCAAGGTCGTCGAGATGATAGAAGGGCATATCGCAGACGGTGTACCCCTCTCCGGTATAGCGGTCCTCTACCGCACACATGCGCAGGGAAGGCTTATAAGACAGGCACTGATGATGAGAGGTCTGCCTGTCATCGTCAAGGACGATACAGATTTCCTGAAACAGCCCGAGATCAAGACTGCATTTGCATACCTCTATGTCCTGAACGACCTCACACACCCCACGCCAAGGGGCACGGAAGCATGGTGGAGGCTGTTCCATTATAACAATGCCTTAAGCAGCAGCGATTCCGTCAGGATCGCAGAGCACATGAAGAAGAACTGGATCACACTGCCGGATGTCCTGTACCACCACATCCATGAGCTCGGGCTCACTGACACCGGTCTTGATACCATCCACAGGGTCAAATGCCTTGTTGAAGGACTTGCAGGGTTAAGGTCGCTCGACATATCCGACCTCCTCCTTGAGATATACGACCGCAGCGGGCTCAGCCGCCAGTTCTCACACCTGGACACCGTAATGTCCCGGGAAGCGCTGCTGAACCTCAGCAAGCTCCATGACGTGGCAGTAGCCTTCGAGCAGGCACACGGCAGGGAACTTTCCGGGTTCGTGGACTATCTCGAGATACTGGACGAGATGGATGGCAACCCGCCAGCTGCACGCATACCTGCGGATGATGCGGTCAACCTTATGAGCATCCATGCTGCCAAGGGACTGGAATTTGATGTCGTGTTCGTGGTCAGCATGGCAAAGGACAGGTTCCCCTTAACCCGTGGGGGCAGGGAACCCCTCATACCCCTGGAGTTCATGGAACAGTACAGGGACATCTTTGAACAGGACCTGTCCGCATCAAAGCTCGAGGCCGCAATACGCGACCGCAAAAAAGAGATCAAGCTGGAAGAGGAACGCAGGCTCGGTTATGTGGCCTTCACCCGTGCAAAGACCAATCTCATACTCACCCTTGCATCCACATACGGCGGCAATCCAAGAGACCCCTCGGAGTTCCTGTTCGACATCGGGTTAGGCAACCTCCCGGAACCCGATGCAGGTGATGAGTTCGGACTTGGTGACCTTACCTACCGCATCGACAGGGAGGTAAAGGCGCGCGAACTTGTCAGGGACAATGAACTCGAGAGGGAGAAGAACCACTGGCGAAGGCTTGTCATTGAATCCCTGGACTCAGGTGACCTTGCAGAGACTGTCCATAACGTGCTGGTCTACCGATCGTTACGTGACGGGACCGTGGGGGACTATCTTGACAGCATCAGGTCGGACTGGTCAGCGATCAGTCCTGAAAAGGAGGCAGGTGAGATACTGTCCAATCTCAGGTCAGGCGGGAACGGACTCAAATTCAATCCCGAGACCATGACCTTCAGTGTCTCCTCCATCAGGGTATATGAGAGATGCCCGAAACAGTACGAACTGCAGGAGATATTGCGGATGCCGAGCAGGGTCTCCGAGGAGAGTACCGGTGCAATGAATATGGGCAGTTTCGTGCACAAGGTCCTTGAGATCGCAGTAAGGGACAGTATAGCCACAGAGGACGAACTCTATGGTATCGCAGACGACCTAATCAAAAGACCCGAATGGAAGGGAGTGGACATAAGCAAAGCAAGACCCCTTCTCGAGGTGTTCTGGCTCCGTAACGAACACAGGATCAGGGACAACATGTTCGTGGAGAAACGTTTCAGCGTACCCATAGAGGGCTATACCTTCAAGGGTTTCATTGACAGGGTCGACCTTTTGCATGGTTCCGATAACGAGGTCGAGATAATCGACTACAAGACCGGAATGACAGAACCCGGTCCCGATGACCGTTCAAAGCAGCTCCTGCTCTATGCCCACGGTTTCAAGCATCTCTATCCTGACTATGTCGTGAGAAGGCTCACCCTTGATATGCTCGCACTGGGCAAGCCAAGGACCTACGAACTGCAGGACGACGGCAGTTACACCGGAGATGCCAGGGTAAGACCCCTTGATCCGGCTGTTATTGAGGGAATGGTCGAGACCGCCAGGAAGATAGCGTATGACTACGAGCACGGTTTTGCCAGGACCGAGGACGAGGGGACCTGCAGGGATTGCGGGTTCAGGTTGTATTGTGGGGAGTGAATAGGATTTACTTAACAGTATGCTGATTATTTTGAGAAACAGTTTGAAAACCTGTCTCACATCTTTTCCAATATAAAATAAAAAATGGTTGCTGTTTTTCTGAATTCTATTTTTATCAATGCAAAGAAAGACCACAAACCTTAGAATCGGTGTGTAAGCCGCTGGATCAAGTGAAGAGGTCATTGATGATTGAAGACAACTGTAAGGTTCGTATCTAAAATTCTGGCCGCAATCAAGGTGTTACCAATTCCATTTTTGAAGTAGTTTTGTTCCTTTAACTATTCGGTTAGTATGAGGATTTATAACTTGGACAATTTCAACGATGCCTGCCGATTTGAGAACATCAGAAATGATGTTTGCCGTCCTCAGGTTTGTATTGAGCCTTTCCTTGATACGCTTATCAAGCCCGTCTGGAGTTCTTTCTCTTATATCATTACGACAATTTTGTGGAAGCGTCTTTGTAACTTCTGCATTTAGTATTTCCATTGTTGTTTTAATTAGCTCACAGCTAATCATTATTCCTCTGTACTTATATGGCAGGTCACCATCAATTACGTCACATGCTTTGTTCAGTAAGTTGGATGGAATTTGTCTATGGTTCAATATTATTTCTTGCTTTTTATGTTCCAATAGAATGGATTCCTTATCTTTAACGGGTTTTATACTTCGATTACCTATTCTCTTCTTTAATTGGTGTCCAAAAACCCACATGCCTCGATCAACGGTCCTCCAATCCAACCTCGTATCATCAACAATTTTTTTGAAGAAATAGGTATATGCTTCATAATCGTCCCAAGATCCAGGTTTAGTATTCCGAGAAAATCGCTGTTGTTTTTCATCACGGAATACTTTCCATACTTTCTCATCGAGAATAGGAAACTTTTCAGGGCGCCATATATGAATATAGAAAGCAGGTAAGACAATTGTTGATGAGGTAAGTTCATCTGCACAATATTTAAATCTGTCATAACTTATTACTTCATCGCGAAAGTCAATTGCATTTTCCAATCTTTCTTTCTCAATTGCTTTTTTTATTATTCCTTGGTGGGTATTTGTTATAGGGATAGAGTAATACTGACGTCTTTTTGAATCAGAGAACTTAAGTTGAGTACTGGAAGGGGTTTGTTTTGATCGTACCTTGCCTAATTTCCACAAAAATAGATACTTCACTGCCCTGCTAACTGATTCATTAATATCGTAGGCATTTTGGAGGATCTTCAGATGGTAAGTGTAGAATTCTTCAGAGTATTTGTCTTCATTATAATCATTTGCAGCATTTTTAAGCATGCTATTACTAATCAATTTTTATTCCTCCAGATATTTGAGATATGTACATCTTAGACCAGATTCCTGTTACCTACAATAACCTCACAGGTTTTATTCATCCACTTGACCGTCTGATATGGACAGATACCTACTGCAAGCATCAGAATTGCCATCATTTCACATCAATTTTTGGACACTGTTCATTTTTTCTTCCCAGAAAAAGAACTCCACTCCATCTACAAGATTACCATATCTCTTCAACCACTCTTCAGGAACGCGTTTATCGTTTCCGAATATCAGAAACTTGTGCTTCGCTTCAGTTTTTTCCAAAAGCCATACATGTTCTGCAATGGTCGCGAACTTGGCTGGAGGTAGAGACTTTCCACGGACCATAGTATAGAATTTCGCGTCACCTACAATTTCATTGTCATCAGATAGCATATCAAAGGTCTTATGAACACGAGGATGTTTGCCAGCAAACAAAGGTTTTGAATAGTATTTTGACATGAAAACGCGAGCTTTATCTTCAAATTTTGATGATGAAATAGATGTTTCTGCCGACACAATTTCATCGGTTTTTCGTTCTGTTTCCACGTATCCTTTTTTAGTGAATATAACAGCCTGATTATTTAAGTCAACCTTTGCCCGCCATCCAAAGCCTAACCAACCATCAACTGCATGCGTGTGTGACTCTCCATTATTTGCCCACCAAGCCGGGTATTTTCTCGCCGAACTGGGCAGGTGAAATCCCAAAATGTTCTCTACTTCCGCAAAAGTTAGCTTCGAAATATTATTTGTGCTGCTATTAAGATAAACTCCAAGTTTTAAATATTTCCCCATATAATCCCTCATGATGTTAGAATTAATTGCGAGTAATAACTACACACATTCTCAAAGAACATCTAACTTTCTCTTTCGAGCCTGTTTCAAAAAAATAAATTTCACACTCACATTCTAGTGAAAAGGATATTAAATGGAGTTTAAAAAACTCTCATTCGAACAATGGCTATTAAGCCCTTTAGAAATCCGCAGGCCACACCGATGATCAAATGATTCTGACAGACACGACAGACCTGAGTGAAGAATGTGATGTATTCAGGCATCACACTTTTAAATAAAATCAACAATCAACCGAAAACATATATATAGAAAAATTAATTTTAAATTTCTACCAATAAGTTCTACTGCTAATTTTATAATCATATCAAAAATGATTACAGTGCGCAATGGAAATATATAAATTTAACTGCACAAAATCGCCCAAATGGCCCCTGCATGAAACAACAGCTAGCGCCGCAAAACGCATGGAAATGGCAAGGAAATAGGGGCCATTTCAAATTGTATCCATAGGATAGTAACATCTCAGGCGGCGCCGTCCTCGCTGCTCCGCATCGCTGCGGGCGGCGCCGCCAAACCAAAGAGTTTACAGAAAGAAACCGCAGAATCCAGAGGATTCTCCCCGACCACCGCCCCCGGACTCTTTGTTTGTTGTTGTACGGGGCTTGCACCAACCACCGGACGAAACGGAGCGCTCGACCTTATGAGGGGATTGACGCACTGTCGTCCTTCCTCCGGTCGGACCACAGCGCTTTAAGATGGCTGGTGCACCGATGCTCCGCTCTCATCTCCATTCTCTCCGCTTCGCTGCGTTCAATTCCGCTTCGGTGCTCACATCCGTGCGGAAATTATGGAATATGTGAAGGGAGGGGGGCGAGCGCTGACCTTTACACGTTGTCATTCCGGACCAGGGTAACCCGTGCAGCCGGGCATCCGGGTTCAACCGATAAGGTGGTGGGGTTGCTCCGTTCCATTGGAAACTGACCTGTTGGCCATCCAATCCTGTATATACCCGGCCCGACCCCAGCGAGCACTCGCCGGCCCCAACATCAAGCTGTCGGTCCTTCGGACTACGCTTCGCCGCCAGCATGATGAGGTCCGGCTCAAACAATTGCTCGCAGTCGGGCAGGAGGGTGATATACGATAAGGTGTTTTTTTTTGCCGACTTTTCTGATAATGAGTGTGGATATCTACCGGATGAAAGAACGCCCCACCTTATGCCGGGAATTGACACATTGCACCCGGCAGGAACCTAACGCACAAAACCGGAGGTGTGGGCAGCATGAAACCCCTGTTGTTCCGGGAATTGACGCAGTGCTCCCGACAGGAACCTAACGCCTGAGCGATCGGCGTTTATCGCATATCAAGCAGGCGGTCCTTCGGACTACACTTCGTCGCCAGCATGATATACGATACCGGTTCCCTCTGGGCGCACCGCTCTAAACGTTTTAACGATCTGACACAGCGCCGAATACGATCGGCGGCGCTGTGAGTGCCGACCAGGAAGTGATCAGAAATGAGCAACAAAGTATATGAAATTATAACAGAACAGATCGTCGAACAACTCGAAAAGGGTATTGTACCCTGGCATAAACCGTGGTCCTCAGAGACAAGGATGCCCCTGAATGCTTCAACTAACAAGCATTACAACGGTATCAACATAATGCTGCTGGCCAGCCAGGGCAGGTATAACCCGTACTGGTGCACCTACCGACAGTGTGCAGATCTCGGCGGCAATGTCAACCGAGGCGAAAAGGGTACAATGGTCATATTCTGGAAGATCTCAGAACTCCAGGACCCAACGGACCCCGGCAAGATGAAGAAGTCAGCCATCCTGCGTTATTACAAGGTGTTCAATATCGAACAGACCTCACTCGCAGAGGATGAGAGGTTTGCGGTTCCTGCGAACAACCATGACCCGATCGAGGCATGCGAGGGGATCGTGAAGATGTACCCCAACAAGCCGGAAATCGTTGTAGGAGACAAGGCAGCTTACAGGCCTTATGACGACACTGTGATAATACCGGATGTCCGGAGATTTGAGGATATCAACGAATACTACTCAACCCTGTTCCATGAACTTGTCCACTCGACAGGACATGAGTCAAGACTTGCCAGGCCGATCAAGAACAGCTTCGGATCAGAAGATTACAGCAAGGAAGAACTGATCGCGGAAATGGGGAATTGTTTCCTCTGTGGCATTGCAGGAATAGCACCGGCAATCATCGACAACAGTGCGGCCTATATCCGATCATGGATCAGTAAGCTACAGAAGGATAGCAAACTGGTTGTTATGACAGCCAGCAAAGCCGAGAAGGCCGCAAAGTACATTCAGGGGGCGGCTTGAGATGACACCAACTGAAGATTGCAGGAGAGCTACATTAGCTCTCTTCCAGGCACAACAGATCCTTGCGGATGCACCATGTTGTCATGATTGTGATAAATGCAATCTCTGTATCAAGGTATGGGCAGGCCAGAAGTCATGTGTTGCAAATCTCATAACATTCGCAACTGAAGATATACTCAAAGCAGCTGAAGATAAACTCGATGCAGCAAGACCTGCCCAGGAGGCGGTTTGAATGTGCGTAATTCAAAAAACGTTTGATGGGGAGAACATCCCCATCCTTGAAACAAAACAACAGAAAATTGACCAGGAGATAATGGACCTGGTATGCAGCATCATTGACGTGTTCGAAGAAACCCTGGAAGAGAAGAACACCACAATCCAGAGCAATGACAGGACAGGAGATCCGGACGAAGCCAGGTTATTCGGTACCGAGTATTACACCGTTTATGACGAAATCGAAGCCATAATCAGAACAAAATTTTATCAAGAGGCGGCATGAAAATGTCGCCGCTCTTTTTTTATGCCGGAAACATGACGCAGTGCTCCCTGCAGGAACCTAACGCCCGTGCGATGGGCGTTTACCGCAAATCAAGCTGTCGCCCTCCGGGTACGCTTCGCCGACAGCATGATAAGCGGTACCGGGTCCTTCAGTGCGCACCGCTCTATACGATCTGATGATCCCTGACACCGCGCCGAATACGATCGGCGGCGCGGTGAAGTGCCGACCTGAACAAGGAGTTGATTAGAATGAGTGATGAAATTGAAAGTTGTCCGATCGATTGTTCGTGTTACGAATGCGGGGACCGCCAGGTCTGCGAAGTCTACTATACCGTGCTTCTCGGTTTTTCGGAAGAAGAGGTTAACGGGTGGTATCGATGACCACCCCTGACCTTACTATTGACTGCGACGACTGTCCTGAATCAGAGAAATTCTGTCACGGTTACTGTGAAGAGTGTTTGTTGTTTGATGCATGTGTCATCGAGTTTAAGTACCGGTTACACCCGGTCGGACCTAGTCCTGAACAGTTAAAAGCACGGGAGAGAGCGAGAAAAGCTCTCTCCGATGTCGGACACATACTGGATGAAGGCCTTTGCTGTGAGCCATGCAGTGACTGCCCCCTGCACATCGGTTTAGAATGTTTGTGTGTTATCGTATCGAATAGAATTAGTGATCTGGACCAGGGGGCGGATTGAGTGGTTAAAAGTACACACTGGATGGTGCACCTGCCCGGAGAGGTGTATGCGAATGATCTCAGGTTTTACCGTCCTTTGAATGAAACGGAGGTTCGGGCCTATCTCAGGGAGTGGCATGATGTCAGAAGATTATGGAACGGTACGGAGGTGTGGGCAGCATGATGGAGATGTCTGAGATCGGTTTTATCGGTATTTTTGATGACCGTGACATATTCCTGTACCAGTGTCCCAAGTGCAAGACGGTCAAGATGACATCTGAAGCACCATGTTGTGATAACTGCAACGGTATCAACCGGAAGTTAACCAGCAACGGTTAACTTATTTTTTTACTGGACCGGGGCGCATGCGTTGAACGCACTTATGCGCAGGAGAGGGAGTGAAGGGGAACGGGCGCATCTCGTCGCACGATAGATGCGCTGGAGTTTTTGAGGGGGAGGTAAGGGGAAGTGAAGATAGTAGTAATAGGGGAGGGGGCCTTGACCGTAACCAACCAATCCGATCAGAGGATCGAATCCCAAAGGCCAGATATCCGGTCCCAGCCAGAGCCAAACCGACCGGACCCGGTCCTGAGGAGGGGGATAATGAGGGGCTTAGGATTATGGATACACAATCCAAATTAGGCTTTATGTAGAAAGTCCGATTATTGCCCGACTTTTTATACAAAACCAAATGAGTTCAATGTCAGAAAAAACAGGGCTTAAAACCCTCCTCTCCTGAAACCAGTATAGATGGCGCCAGCGACCAGTATCGTGACCAAAAAGGCTGCAATATCGGACCCCGAGAACGACATCATTCCTGTCTCCGGGGTCTGCTGAGTTTCGTCCTGCATTTCATATCCCTCCACGTAATCACTATCACTGGTTGATTTCAGTGAAGATTCTGGTGCCTGCTCAACATTCGTTCCAAAACCTGAATCTGCGTTCACGCTCTCATTGGTGGACTGGCTGTCCTGGAGCCGCCTCCATGCACTGCTATCGCTGTCCGGACTATTGGAGGTAGTAACATCCACAGGCTGTGCCTGCCGCCCTGTGGCATCGTTCATCAGCTGGCGGTACTTCTCTGCAACATCCTCACTGACAACACCCGGAACCGATAACACACCCTGAATGTACTCATCAAGCAACGGATTTCCGCAGGTGTGGTGACAGCATGTGACACCGTTCTCGACCACAGATTCCACATATTCACTCACAAGGGTCTGAATGACCTCATCCGATGCGTCCCAGTAATCCTTTCGGATGGTTTCAAGCATACGGGCGGTCATGGACTGGTATTGGTACGGATTTTCTTTAAAGAACTCTTCCATACCAAGGTCATATTTGTCCTTTACATATACCTCATATACCATATCCCAGTTATTATCCGTGACCATTTCAGGTAGCGTAGCATCCCAGCCCCACATGTATTCGGTGAATTTCATGAACTCCCTGGCACCGGCATAATCATACTCCATCATCCCTTCGATCCATTTAGGATTGAAATACCTTGCACGTAATTCGGTCCTGTAGACTTCCTCAAGTGTGGTCATATGCAGGTTATCAACGTTCTGCAAGTCAGCTATATACATATCAGGTGTAGTACCTGTCAATGCCCTGACAACCATGCCAAGTGCACCAAACTCTGAGTAGAAGTCATCGTTGTCAATGACACCGAAGATGTTCGATGTGTCACTATGCACGGCTGCATCTATATCCACAAGGTTCATCCTTAAGACTTCTTCGAAATGATCACCCCACATATCATCTCCGTATATGTTTGCCATCCTTGCTATGTACAGGTCGGCAAGTTTTGACTCATCCTCCCATGTCGCGCTTGCAGAAATAGCCTCTGACATTCCTGTGCCATAAGCACCTGGTGATTGAGTGAATATCCTTGATCTTGACAGGTACTGTGCCGTTTCATTGTCATATCCCATACCGATCAGTGCAGCTTCCATCTTCAGAGAGTTACACCTGACATAGTTATCTTCGCAGCTTTCATTGAGGTCTGCGACCATGCGAACCGCCCTGTCCATCATTTGAAGCTGGAAGGGGAATGTGTCACGGTAAAGCCCGGAAGGCAGCAGGAGCACATCGATTCTGGGGCGACCCAGATCCTCCAGAGGTATGATCTCAAGACCATCGATCGAACCAAGATCGTCTCTATGTGGTTTTACACCCAGCAGTGCATATATCTGTGCTTCCATAAGTCCATGATGGCGCATTGTTTCGACAGACCATAGTATATAGCTTACCTTTTCCGGATATGTGCCGTTATGGGTCGCTTTATAGTCTTCAAGCATCTGTTCTGTAAGCATGCGTCCAAGCTGTTCGTTCTCTTCATCAGGGAATCTCCTCTGATCGAAACTGTAAAAGTTCCTTCCGGTTGGCAATGCCTCAGGATTGCGTATCGGATCATTTCCTGGTCCGGGTTCAATATACTCTGAATTAAGGGCACGCAGTAACTGATCGGTCTCACGTGATGTCTGGTCGATCAGAGATGAATATTCCAATGCAAGATTGAGATCGTCTGTTATGCCGGGATCGCTGAAACCAAGAACATCTTGCTGGGCACTTACAACGTCCGTACCGTTGAGCAATGTGGCGTTCAAAAGCGCAATCGCATAAGCATTTGCCTCATCCTCCCAATTTTCCTCATCCCCCGTATCCTTCGGGATCACATTATAGATGTCGTCGATGAAATCATCGCGAAGCATGGACTTGACCATGGCTACAAGTTTCTCACCTTCGAGTTCAACCCCGAATGTATGGAGTCCCAGAGGCATAAGTGTTGACTGTAGCTGGTGCAGGTAGTCATGGAGAGGTGTTTGCAGGAAGGTTTCGAAATGGGTCGTATTCATGTTAGCCAATTCTTCACTTGTGACACCCAGATCGTCTGACAGACACAGGGAATCGTACAGTTCTATCGTGCTGTTGCGATAGAGTGCCTTCAACATCTCATTATCTGCATCCTGGTAACTATGTATCTTGTCATGCAAAGTAGCCAGTTCTGCATAGATGCCTGCCTCAACTATCGGTGATGTCAGGTGGTCAATGATGACCGCATTACCCCTGCGTTTGGCCTGGGTACCTTCACCCACATTGTCCATGATATATGGATAAATGACAGGCTTCTCGGCTACCATTATAGACGGATAGTCATATCTCCATAGCCCAATCTCTTTTCCGGGTAACCATTCCTGGGTTCCATGGGTACCGAAGTGTATGATGGCATCTGCATCATAGATGTTATTGATCCAGAAATAGGTTGCAAGATACTGGTGTGTTGGAGGTAGTTCCTTATCATGGTACAGAACTGATTCATCAGAGAGCATGGCTCTGGTTGGCTGGGGTACGAAATTGATGTTTCCAAGCTGTACTGTTGGTATTACAAAGTATTTTCCAGTCTCATTTTCATACGTCATGACGTTGCCGGGTGCTTCTCCCCATCTTGCTTCAACATCATTCCTGACAGACTCTGGCAGGGTGTTGTACCATTCAAGGTATTCATCTGCAGGCAGAAGTGTAACCATGCCTGAATCCACAACTTTTTCGAGTTCCCCCGGTGCCCACGTACCAACGTTCCTGCTTTCAATGAAAAGGTCGATGAACTCACTGCCATTTGGAATGGTGCCGCTTCCGATATCATAACCCTCGTTTTGCATCCGTTCAAGTAACAAGGTGAAACTTGAGCCGACGTCAAGGTAACTGGCACCGATATTGCTCTTGCCGCCTTCGTGGTTATAATATATGATGGTGACCCTTTTGTCAGCGTTTTCCATTCTTCCAAGATCCGCCCATGCAATTGCACGATCACACAGGAATTCCACTTGTGACATGATCGGTTTGTAGTAACATGTGTCACTGCCTTCTTCCACAGGGACCCTGCCAGCTACCCATATATAATCGATACACCCGTCAAGCTCAGGCTGGTTAACGTGTGAAGGAATGGAAGTTGAGCTCAATCCGGACATACTGTTGTTGTAGTCATCCGGTGAATAGGCATAATCAACCATTCCTTTCAGTACAGGAACATTGTAGCTCTTAAGATATTCAACACCTTCTTCATGATTTTCGTAATTCAAAAAGAAACCTTTTAAGGATATGATGGAATCCACCAGAACTTCATCACCCCTGGTGAAATAATCGACATCTTCCTCACATACATTGGATGTGGCGTAGATGACATTACAACCGTTCGATTCAAGATACCTGATTATCGCATCATCGGTGGTGAAAAACATGGGATCATTCGCGATCTCGAAATTTATTATCCCTATCGTGGGAGCAGATGCATCATAGCCGTTATCGGCATACCACTCGAGATACTCGGTACTGTCTTCGAAAACTCTTGGAAATGCATCCGGGTGATATATCCCATTTTTAGGAATTGCTGGTGGGGCTACAGGTGAATATTGGATGTAGGTATCTTCAAGTTCTGCTCCTATATAGCGGATCCAGATTTCAATGTTCTCATATCCGCTATTTTCGATATACTCTTTCATCACGTTATGGGGCGGATTATCAATATCGATATTGCCGATCCCGGTCGTATCCATCATGTCAAATAGCCCTACATATGCACCATTGTTCTTTGCATCAATGAGTACATCCTCTATATCATAGAGTTCGCCGGTATCAAGCATTTGCATGATTATAACGTCCTGGTCTGAAAGATCGGTGATGTTTGCAAGATTACTGCTGCTCATCAATGTTATTTCGAAGCGGTCTGTGATCACATTTCTCTCGTCAATGACCTTGTTAAGGAAATGGCTTGTGGTATCAGGATTGATGACAAAAGTGATATTCACCTTGTCCTGCAACACCACCGGTTCAGGGATATCTTCTCCTTTCCAGAGTCCAGAGAAGTTCTGCCCCATGAACTTAAGCATATTCTCCATGTTCGTTTCGCCTCCCTGTATCCAGTACCGTTCTATATCGGTGTATTGCTCCGAATAAAGATCGACATTTGGCAGGGTGATGTTGGAGGAGAGATTGTATCCTATGACCTTTGCACCGCCTGTTCTGGCAGACTTTATACTCGAAGTCCAATCATCTACTACGGATTCATCCTGTGACTCGAGGAAGATCAATCCATAATCGGAAAAATCAAACCCCTCGGGTACAGGATTATTGGGTGTAAAAATCGTTATGTTCAGATTCCCAGAGATGTTGGTTTCATGTGCAGCATTACTCAGAGCAACCCCGTTAAAATCTGTACCAAGGACAAACACGAATTCATTGGGATTTACTTCGTGATCACTCATAATGGCTACTTTCAAAAGAGTTGGGGTATATGTTGCAAGGTGAAGTAGCAGATCTTCAGCATTCTCGAGCTTCACGGAGTCATCAAGTGTATCATTGATCATATTGCGGTAATAGCTGGCAACTGGATCATCAGTAGTACC
>JAFGQV010000181.1 GCA_016935475.1 Methanosarcinaceae archaeon | reverse complement strand
CCGAGATAGCTGGTTGCACCATTGGTTATCGCCAGGGGACCGAGTCCTGAGGCAGATTGACATGAGACGGTACTGGCAATTCGATTCGATAGCATTCCCACATTTGTACTGTCGACTGCAGCTTCAAGGGAATCTGCTTCCTGACCCCAGAGAGTAAACGCACTTCCGTGATCGTAATGCATTACCAGGTTGGGTTTGATCTCACTTATCTTGCTTTCAACGTTTTCCCTTGTTGCATTATTTATGGCCAGGTCCGTTACCTGCCAGCCAAGGTCCAATGCTTTTTGCTTGACTTGTCCTGCCCAGTTATAAGATCCTAATTCCGTATAGCCATCACCAGGTATTTTTGGACGTATCAACAAGAGTTTCTTGGTTCCAACAAAAGGGAACAACTTGTAGATTGCGATTTCGCTTATTTTGGCATAGGCCATTTTATCCGCTTCCATCATGATCGCCTCTTTCTTTTTGATAGCTCCAATCGCCCTTTATCTAACGTTTTGCCAACCATTCTCCCGATGTCGGTATCTTTTTTCACTTCCTCAAGTAGCTGGTTTGGTGTATAACTTCCTATTCCAATTACCAGATAAGGTTCCTCACGCTTTTCAGGAGCCATCTTGCCGATCCATTGCTGCACATCATCAAGTATAAGCCTCTTTTTCAGCTTGGCTTCCTCTTCATATCGTGCCTTATATGTTTCCTTCTTTTCCTCGGTATCCTTTGCCATTATATCCTCCACCTTTACTATTGATTTTTGCGGGATTTCTATTATAAATTCTTCAGCTTTGTTAGCCCTATATCTCACCTTGTCCTCGGTTGTATGTATTACTCTTCCATCCGGGGTTTTGATCCTGAGATAAAGATCTGGTTTCGTGTCAACATATGCGTCCTTGAAATCATTCTCCGTGTACACGATCTCAAAATTGCCGTCTTTATCAGTAATGACCGAGCCTAATCGGTCATCGTACTTGAAATCCTTATCGACCGCCTCGACCAATAAACCTTGAACTGCGGCCCCATTCTCAAGCTTCCTAACTCTCCCATATATCCTGAATTCTTCCACACCTTTTATTTCCGCACCTCCTTTAAACAGAACAACGCAGTTTGTGCAAGTTGTTCAGAGATGTGGGATAGATATACCTCACACGTTGTTAGATTTCAATAAATGAACACACTAACTATCCCAAAAATAATACGGAGAATATACTTATAAATGTTTCCATTTAGAAAGCTATATTGAAATGTGGGAGGTCTATGATGCATTGGAACTCGCCTTTTTAGATACCTGATTGTTTCGGTTTTTCTAAACGTCTGGTAATACCCACCCTGGACTCACGTTCAAGGAGTCCGACAGAGTCGGACTAACATATTTTTACAAAATATATACATTCAAAAAAGGAAAAATAATATCAATATTTTGTTGCCATTAGCCACTAATGACCACTATGTTGCACGCATTTCCTTGATGGCTTTTGCGATCTGCTTTGCAATCACGGTCTTTGGTCCCTTGTTATCGACCAGCACCCTGCCGCTTACCTCCCACCATGACTTTGGATAAGCCTTTTCAGCTTCTACCTCCGGGCTTAATCCTAACTTTGCAGCGGCACTTTCAATCTCCTTGAGCTTCGGTTCTTTTATAGAATTTTTCTTTGAGACAATACGGCCATTACTTCTGGATCTTGTCATGTCCAGGTATGCCGGCCAGATCACCAATTTTCCTTTATCGCGCATCAACATGAAAAATAGAATGGAATTCATTAAATTTAAAGTTGGTCCAAAGCACATCGTAAAGCTATATTTATATAGTATAGAACCTACTCCCTTTCGATGATTCGTACGAAAAATGGTTTTATCATCGACTCTGATGTTGAATCCTTTATCCTTAAAAGCAGTAAGGATTTCAGGTTATGCACCACCTGCGGCGGACCTGTGATAGTACCAACTGAACTAAAACCTACCAAACCATCGGACATCAGGATTGCGATCGGTGACAATGTATTATATGTATCCAGAATACAGGCACGTTTTATAAGAAGAATAGATAAGTTTATGCTCATTGGGGATCAACATCCACTGCTGTGTAATCTGTATTGAGCACATCCGGGGTTTATAGTCTATGTCTATTGAAGAAATTGTGAAAATGATCAGCGCAAAATCACTGAAAGAAGAAGCAAAGAATCGGGGAATTAAGACTCACTGTGTTAAAAAGATCGATCTGGCAAAACAGCTTCCGAGAGAGGTTCTGGAAAAACTCGTCGACGAAGATAACTGAACCAGTCGATATGTGGAACTATACCTGACCGGATTTCAGACCCCCAGATAGCTCTGCGGGTTTTTAGAAAGCTACCATCGAATTTGTGTTTAATAGTCTTCATCCATTGAGAGATTTATCCTTCTAAGCACATCGGCAATGATCTTCTGGACTTCCGTGGCATGTTCTTCTGAAACCTCGCTGCCTTCTGTCTCGATCAATATTTTGATATCAGATACGATTTTATGAATGATCGAGATCATTTCGTCCTTACTGATGAGACCTGCATAATAAGCATAAAAAAACGTTGTACCGCTTCGCTGTACTTTTCGTTTAAAGGCTGCATGTGCATTCGATACCTCCTGCCGGGAGTATGGCTCATCCACAAAAGGTACAAGTTCCGGCAGATTCTTGCCGATCCATGTCATCTCCGACTGGTTGGAAACGTTCTTGAAATCCGCACATAAGCGTGCTATGATCCACTCACGTGCCGTAAAATGTGTGGTTCCTTTCAAAAAATGTGTCACATCAGAATAACTTTTGCTGTCCATTTTTTTGAATTTCTGATATTTATTCATGATATCATCTCGTAAACAGGGAAACGTCTGGTGTATTGCAACCATTTTATTACAATGGTGCTATTATGAGCTTGGTAAATTAATAATTATTCCCGGACACTCCCCATATTCAAGAAAATTGCAAACAAATAATTTGATATACCCAAAAATGAATTCAATAATACAAAGAATAAAACTTCAATGGAGTGTGGAATTGATGGTCAAAGTTATTCTTGTTTATGCTAAATGGTGCAACGTGTGCCCGACAGCGGTCAAACTGTGGCGGGAACTGAAATCCAAATATGATTTTGAGTATGAAGAAGTGGAAGTGGACACACCTCCGGGTATGGAACTTGCTACTAAATACGGCATAAGGGGCGTACCAACAACTATAATCGACGATAAAGTAGCTTTTGTTGGTGTCCCGGACAAGCTCAAAGCTGCTTCAATGGTTTCCTGATAAGTGGAGAGGAAAATGCATGACCTTGTTATAATCGGTGGGGGACCTGCCGGACTGAGTGCGGGTATCTATGCTACCAGATACGGACTTGATATAATTGTTTTAGAAAAAAACGAAATTAGTGGACAGATCGCATTAACTGATATTGTTGAAAACTATCCGGGGTTTACATCCATTAAAGGCATGGAACTCATGGAAAGGTTCAAAAAACATGCCCAGGATGCGGGCGTTACTTTTCAGAGTTCTGAAGTTTTGAATGTGAAAAACAAAGGAACGATAAAGATCATATCAACCGACAGTGGTGAACTTGAAGCAAAAAGCGTTATAATCGCAACAGGCGCAAATCCGCGACATCTGGGCATCCCGGGAGAAGAGGAATTTATCGGGAGGGGGGTGTCATACTGTGCAACCTGCGACGGGCCGTTTTTCACAAACCTTAACGTGATTGTCGTTGGTGGTGGGGATTCTGCAATAACGGATGCACTGATCCTTTCAAAAATCGCAAAAAAGGTCACTATCGTTCACAGGAGGGATTCACTGCGGGCCGTAAAGATAATGCAGGACCGTGCATTTTCAGCAAATAACATCGAATTTATCTGGGACACAGTTGTTGAAGAGATCATTGGCAACGATGGTGTTGAAAAGGTCGTACTTAAGAACGTGAAAAGCGGCAACGTTAAAGAGATGCCAATTGAGGGGGTTTTCATCTACGTTGGAATACATCCGAATACGGGTTTCGTGGAAATCGACAAAAACCAGTCAGGGTTTATCATTACGAATGATCGCATGGAAACATCTGCTGCCGGCATTTATGCAGCAGGCGACTGCCGCAAAACCTTGCTTCGTCAGGTTGTGACTGCCGCCAGTGATGGTGCTGTGGCCTCTCTGGCTGCCTATGAGTACGTAGCAGGTGTGCGGCCGGAACAATAAAAAAAGCAACCGATCTCAATATCAGTACGAATCCAGTTGCGACTGAATAAGGTCCTTCTTTTTCTTCTCCAGAAAACTGTAAACTGTACCATGATTTGCACCGTTTATGAGCATATCAATTGCGGTTCTTATTATCTGGTTTTGTTCCGGATGACCGAGAATACTCACGGTTTTCCCGTAAACCGATATTTTGACACCTATCATGCTTTCTGCAATTTCCCTGGTTTTCCCACCTTTGCCAATGATCCTCCCTTTCAGCCGCAGCATTTCTTTTGGCGTGCCTGCGACCCTTGATAGATCGATCACATCAAGCATCAGATAATCGTCATCAAAGAGTTCTATTGTTTTGTCAGGGTTAAAGCCACGTCCGATGGCGCGGATCACGTCTGCTGCCCTCATTGATTTGATGGGATCGTCTCCCTGAATAATTTCAACCACCCCACTCTCGCTATCAATCTCAAGTTTGGAAGAGGATTTACTTTCAATGAGCATTTTGACATGCCCTTTTGGACCAATTATTGCACCAATTCTATCTTGAGGAATTTTGATATGTGTCATGTTAGTCAGCCTGTTATTATTACTTTAAATGCGTTTTAATCATTTAATCTCTTCTTTTGTTCTTATAAAAGAGTAAAGTTCGTCAGGAGATACTTTCACTCCAAAACGCTTGAAGAACCTGATAATGTTTTGAATGTCACGACGCAAAAAATCATTTGCATGAGCATGTTCAAGAATTACGGATTGTCCCATATCTATAAGGATTGGGGTCATGTCGTGCGGATCGATCATAATGTTATATTCGCTCAGGTCAGCGTGTACCAGATTCGCATCCAGGTAAAGTGTACGCATATATGCCGCGATCGTATCAAAGATACGCTGCGCCTCTTCATTTTCAAGAGCTATATCTTTTAGCAGTGGATAAGAATTGCCCTGTTCACCCATAAATTCCATGAGAAGAATATTTCTCTCGGTCGTGATCGGAGTCGGAACCCGCACACCAGCATTTCTTGCACGCTCTAAGTTTCTGAATTCTTTGCGTGTCCATGCAAATATGATGTCATGTTTCTTATGTCCGATGTTTGCAAATCTTGGGTCGCCGAGTATGTAATCTTCCATTGTATTGAAGGTACTGCTTGATATCCTGTATATCTTTACGGCAATTTCTCCTTCTTCACCATCTGCAAGAAATACATTTGCTTCTTTGCCAGTACTGATCGAACCGCCCATTGCCTGGATCAAGCCTTTGTTTGAAAGGGTATAGAGAGATTTTAAGGTGGGAGTGTCAAAAACATTCTCTATTACTTTGAGCGTATCACTGTCCTTGCGCAGCATGCGCTTTTTGTCGATATCTGTATCAATACGATGTACTTTTTTTTCAAACGCTTCTTTCATATTCATCCTTGCAAATATCCTTTGCGTTCAAGCCAGTTCACCTGAGGTCTTGTGTATTTCCAGATGACATCGGCTTTAGAATCCTGAAAATCCCAAGGTATTGCAATTACAATATCTCCTTCACGAACCCATGTTTTCTTTTTCATGGAACCGGGAATTCGACCCATGCGAACAACACCGTCCATACACCGCAGTCGAACACGGTTTGCACCAAGCATGTTTTCAACAATTGCCAGAACTTCCCTATTTTCTTGTCTGGGAGTGCGCACACGTGTAATTTGAGGGGTCTCCTCTATATTTTTATTTTTCTGATACAGCTCAATACCTCTCTAATCTAATATATGAATTATACACGTATGGTAGCATATGTTGTTAAAGGTTGCGTGTGATTATAGTTTTAGCAATTATATATTCAATAGTGGAAACCGTATTTTATCGGTTCATTTTTAAAAATAATAACTACAATAAACGTAAAAACAATCAACCATTTTACACAAAACTTGAATGAGTGAAAAACGATGTTATACTAAAAAATAAAGGTACAGGTAAATCATGCGTTTGCCTTTGATTTACCTGCGAATTTTACAAGTATGTTTGCTACCGATTCACCAAATTCACTACACATTAACCAAATAATACATCACATAAATTGACGT
>JAFGQV010000180.1 GCA_016935475.1 Methanosarcinaceae archaeon | reverse complement strand
GCAATCAAAGAAGAATAATATCTAATATCGTATTAGGGGGTGACTTGCTCATAAAAAGCAGGTCACATCCGAATACAAACCGTTTTTAATTTGATTTTTTGCTCTACTACTCGTCCCCACTTGCGCGATTCGTCACCGCATTTTTTCCCAGTCTGACAAGAAATGGAATCCTTTTCCACTGAAGGATCAGTGGCAGATTCAAGGCAAAAGTATGAAACCTTAAATAGAGAGCAAGCAAAACAAAATTGTATTATTGTTTAATTCTTATGCTCCCCACATCTCCAATCTTCCCCTAAATTAACCAATCATAGCTTTTAAACGTGGCAGTCATACGTTTTGATACACTGTCATACGCATATGGGTCCCTTTACGTATGTATCTTTAACGTTGCTTGAACGTGTTTTTAAGAAAGTTATACATTAAACTAAGCTTTCCAAGCAAAAATTTGTGAATCTCCTGCTGGCATATTCATGCATCTTTGGTGATGTGCAAGTAAGGATTGAATAAATTCATTTTTTGAAATATTCAAAAATTGATGAATAGAGCCATAATAGCCACAATTTTCATCGGTATTATTTACCATGATGATTCCTCATATCACTTTTTAGAAGTAGATCAGTACAAAAATGGATCTCTGGAACCTTTTTAGATTTACTTCTCTGCTGCACCGAACTCTTTTAACGCTAATAGAGCTGAATCTGCTTTTTCAGTTTGCACAAATATATGGTCGTGATAATACGCAGCCACTACATTTGCACTTATGTCATGGGATGCCAATTTTGTTGCAACAGCCGCCGTTAAACCTACTGCGTCCAAACTTGAATGAACTGTTAACGTAATCTGTTTAAATGTATTTTCATAAGCTAATTGGGCTTTCTCTGCCGCTTCAACCGAAACTATTAAGGTTAAACCTTCTGCTTCCAAAAAGCAAGCCAGTGGACTCAAATGCGCATAATCGGAGTATTCACCGTCAACTGTACAAAACACATAATCACCACTTTGAATTTCAGGTGTCATGGATTTGAGCAACTCATCTAATTCAACAATTCCTACCATAATTTACGTTCTCTATTTTATTGCTAATGTTTAATAGACGATGGTCCATATGTTACTTACTGGTAAAATGATCATCCTATGAAGTCCAAGAAAATTGCACACATTCACAATAAAATAATAACCATTATTTTATTGAAAGTTAGGGAATTAGCTCGGTATCTGTTGGTAAGAGGAAAACTATTGATTTCAGCAAACCTAATTATGCTGTTGAAAGGCATGATACAGATTAGATTAGAACGAAAATCATTGAGATTTCCTATTCTGACTGGAAGAAACTTTTACCCATTTCATTTTGTCAGGCATAGATCGGTTTTCCCTCCCGCGCTACTATGCTGCCAAGTGTAGTTCGTTCATTATTCATTCCCCTTATGTCCACTGCTTGTAATATAGCGTTGTTTGGGACTTGATGGCTTATCAGGGATGGTTTGAATTAGAAGACCAGACTCAAGGAGAGGTTGCAAAACAGTTTCTTTAAACGAGCGGCGGTGCTTTAGACCCAAAAACTCTTGAATTTCCATTCTACTTCTGGGTACTGTACAGAATTGAAGCACACGCTCTAACCTATCATCTTGGTCGGTAGCTTGGTCGGTAGCTTGGTCGGTAGCTTGGTCGGTAGCTTGGTCGGTTAAAATTGTCTGACCACCCTCCAGGCTCTCCTCAAATGGAAAAGTGATGCGGATAAAGTTTGGGGTAAAGGTAAATATAGAGCGAGGATATTTCCGTAAAATGCGTGGTACTCCTGATCCAAGGTATTCAACCATCTCAAGGTCTTTAAAAATCCGCATCAGTTCTTTGTTGCGCGGAACCGAGTATCCCATAAAGAACTCATTTTCATCTAATTCCAATGGAAGCCCACCTGCGGAAGTTATCTCCAATCGGTTTGGGAAGAGTTCAAACTTTGGTGGTATTTCGTTGGCATAGTTGTTGTGGATTATTGCATTGATAACCGCTTCACGAAGCGCAACCGGATCGATCAGTTTGCGCTCCTGCCGTTTTTGAGGGGTGATTTTGGCAAAGGTTTTGTTCTTGATCGCCAGTTTATCCAGAACTTGTTTGGTTGCCTTGATAAGTGAGCAATATCCGTACTCCTCGTTCTCGATCAGATCAACACGATCAAGGCTGGAATATTTTGCAACCTTTATGGAAAGACCGTTTGAATCAGATAGCAGATAAGCAGCATAGTTAAATTTACCGTCTTCGGTAAGCAGTTCCAGATTATGGGCAAATTTGTCATTTTGCGTTTTTATCTGGGTATAACGAGGACTGACTAATTTACCGGAAAATTCTCTTAAGGAATAAATAAATAACATGTAAACATAGAACTTTTGTAAGACGATTGGGGGTATCACAGGTTTAGATGATCTAATAGCCAGAGCTGCGATATCATGCTGGACTTTCAGGCAAATCCATATTGATAGCATACTATTTCATTCAAAAAAGGTGAGGCGTAAGAGATATCCTTATTTTTTCTCTTGCTAACACCAATTTAATTTAAATCAAGAATGGGGGAAACAAGATTGAGTAATACAAAAGAGAAACCGTCAAAGGTTTTGACTACTGCCTTTGGGATCCCGGTTGGGGATGATCAGAACAGTTTAACAGCCGGAGAGCGCGGACCTGTTCTCATGCAGGACGTTCATCTGCTGGAGAAACTCGGACACTTTGACCGTGAGCGCATCCCTGAGCGTGTCGTACATGCAAAAGGTGCGGGTGCCGGAGGTTACTTCGAGGTGACCGCCGACGTGACCAGATACACAAAAGCCAAATTCCTGTCAGAGCTCGGCAAGCGTACCGAGGTCTTTGTCCGCTTTTCCACCGTGGGCGGTGAGAGGGGGTCTGCCGATGCGGCACGCGATCCCCGCGGTTTTGCCATTAAGTTCTACACAGAGGAGGGAAACTACGACCTCACAGGTAACAACACCCCTGTGTTCTTCATCCGGGACCCCTTGAAATTCCCTGACTTCATCCACACCCAGAAACGAAATCCTGCCACCAACCTCAAAGACCCGAACATGTTCTGGGATTTCCTTTCACTGACCCCGGAATCCATCCATCAGGTCACTATCCTGTTCTCTGACAGGGGCACACCTGCAACCTTCCGCAACATGAACGGCTACTCAAGCCACACCTACAAGTGGTACAATAAAGATGGTGATTACTTCTGGGTACAGTACCATTTCAAGACTGACCAGGGCATAAAGAACCTGACCCGCGGGGAAGCGGAGAAATTAAGCGGCAGCGACCCGGACCATGCTACAAGGGACCTTTATAATGCCATCGAGAGGGGTGAGTATCCGTCATGGACACTTGAGATGCAGATCATGACCCCTGAGCAGGCCAAAGACTACAGGTTTGACATCCTCGATATAACCAAGGTCTGGCCACACGGTGATTTCCCGACCATCAAGATAGGTAAGATGGTTCTGAACCGCAACCCGGTCAATTACTTTGCAGAGGTGGAGCAGGCTGCATTCAGTCCCGGCAATCTGGTACCCGGGATCGCGATCTCCCCGGACAAGATGCTGCAAGCCAGGGCATTTTCCTACCACGACACCCACATCCACCGACTTGGGCCCAACTATCATCTGATACCTGTGAACGTACCCAGGAACGCACCTGAGGTCAGTTATCAGCGTGATGCATTCATGCGCATTGATGCCAATGGCGGTGGCGGACCCAATTACTGGCCCAACAGTTTTAGCGGTCCTGAGCCATATTCGTATGCCCTTGAGCCACCAATTGAGATATCCGGACCGGCAGCACGTACGCCTTATAACCATCCAAATGATGATTTCGTACAGCCGGGCAACCTGTATCGTGACGTTATGACCGTTCAGGACCGGGAGAATCTGGTGGGCAATATTGTGTCCCATCTATCAGGTGCACAAAAGCGCATCCAGTTAAGGCAGACAGCTCTGTTCTTCAAAGCAGACCCCGACTATGGAAGCCGGGTAGCCAGGGGGCTGGGACTGGATGTAAAGGAAGTAGAGCGTCTTGCCAATATGACTCATGAGGAACGTGCAAAAGCGACAGCGATTCCCCATAAAATCAATCGTTAGAACCTAATATAAAAAACTCAGTTTCACAAGATGTTTTTACTTACATAGCCTATATTCAACGACCATTTAAAGTTCCTGAATGATTGGAACAAAAGTGGGGGCGATACTCTGATGAATGCAAACAGGGGGTGAAAATAGATGGTAAAATGCGCAATTTGTGGGGGAGAAGCACCAAAACAGCCATGTGTTACAGATGAAGGAAAATGTAACCTGTGCGGTAAGAAGTTAGGACTGGTCGAGAAGGAAAAGGGCAAAAAATAACTGCTGGATTCCTATTCCTGCGGCAATTTAACAGACCATTAATATGTGGGGTTGCCTGTCCAGAAGACAACTTCCACATTTTTGCTGTCTCTTTGCAGTTACACACAGCTTTTACGTGTCACTGCAATATCATTATCAAAGCACTCACATTTTTCATCAGGCAGTGAACCAATCACTGTAAACAGATTCAGAATAGGCATTGGAACCCCATGCAAGGATTCCAGCACGATACCGTTCACCCACCGGCACTTTTAGATTTGATACGGTATACGTGACACTTTCCTCTGTATCCAAACTTGGGATCACGCCACTCTCAAAATCATCCCATACCATACCATCATCACCGGTTTCAAGATATGCATATATCATCACATTCTCTGCACTTGCAGAACCAACATTCTCAACATTAATGTCCAGATCAACGTACGTGTAATAGTAATCTTTCAGACCGCTTCCAGTAAATTCAATATGAAGCTCCGGATAACCACCGTAGATGGGAATAACTATTCCATCAGTTCCTTTGTACTCATCCGGGATCACACCCACATTCCAGCCCGAGTTCGTAGTTTCAAGGTAATAGTATCTGGTTCCTTCATACTCATAGTAACTTCCAGGCATGTTCTCGTCCCCTTTCACACCCACAGCCATGTGGTCGGGTAGTAAAATGAGCGAGACCCCATAACCCATATCGTATAACAGCGATGCCAGTAAGATCGATGAATCCTCGCAATCCCCTCCACCGTCAAAAAGCGTCTCGAAGGGAAATCTCGGATACTCATCATAGCCTGAAGAAACACTATCACTCACATAGGGAAGTGATTGGACGAACGCTGTGGCAATATATGGGATATCATCAATGCCATAGCCTGCTTCATGAGCCAGATCCTCCAGCTGGGTCGTTATCGTCGAGATCAATTCATCATCATACGGGTCATTCACAAATTGTTGGTAATCCCTATTTCGGCTCCTCTGGGAGTATGACTCATAAGCATCTTTGTAGTACTCATATTCTATCCAAAACTCCCTGTTGTCGTATTCCCATCCATAGCTTCGTGTAATGGAATCTTCATATACCCTGGCTACTACCTTTATCTCAAGATCATCTTCAAGTGGGGTAGTTTCCAGTAAAATTTCCCGCCTCAGGACATATGTCAGTTCAACCATAAAGCTGTTGTCGAATATCCTATCCACATAGATCGAATAAACGACATTCTGGTCATTCTGGTCTTTCACATCGTATGTTTGACCAACAAATAGCGTTTTTGTGGAGTATTCATAATCGTTCTTCCGAAACGATATCCGTGTGTACTCCTCTTTCCTGTTAATATCAAGGATCTTTATGGAATATCCATTATCAAGGTAAAGTATTGCAGTCTTTTTGAGAGTTGCATTGTATGCCTGACTATCTAGCTCGGGATTTTCATCACCTGAAGGACTTTCATCTGATATCCCTTCAATTTGTGTTGCCTCATCTGGAATCCTGTCACCTGAATATTCATTGTCTGTTATACATCCAGCGCATGAAAAAATAAGTAATAACACTACAGACCATGAAAACAATTTCAGGATTCTCATATGAAATGTAATTTGCTATCTGGTTATAATAAGATGATGGTTTAGTAGTTATCCTCAGGTCAGGTTAGGTCAGTAATATTGATAAGAAACAGAGTTTCAACAAACATTTATCTTCAGAAAATGAATTGAAAGTGTATGCAAAAACCTGCATAGGACTTCACAGGAACTTATCGGGGAGTGGGTATGAATATCAAACAACTTATAATAATTTGTTTCTTTCTGGCGTTGCTTCTAATGGCAATCAGACGCTTGTGTAGTAAATGTTCCACTTACATGGAGAACGTGGAAACCCCCTCCTGCGAATAACTATTCAGGAAAACCTGCATCATGCAGCTCAATGCTCCCATGGAGGAACCCATTTCTCCCATTCAGCGCAATATCCATTTCAGGAGTTAGTATTACTCTTTTTTTTTCTGGATGCCTGTAATATCTTAACAGGTATATTCCCGCCCGGGACAATAACTCCTGCGACCTCTGTGCCGATCTCGAACAATGTTTCCTCATTGAAGATCTCTGACATCTTTTCCCTGAGCACCTTGCCGGAATGGAACTCGCCGGTAATACCATCAAATTCCAGGACGTTCTGTTTATTCTTGGGAAGCCAGGTATATTCAAAAGCATAGATAGGTCTGAAATACAGGTCAAGGGTCTCTATCTTCACAGTCTCATCCAGCACCTCGTCGGCATCCATGGGTTTCATCATATCGGTTAACAATTTCCTGACAAGGTAGGCAGCTTTTACTTTTACCGGAACTACGATATTATCGTCAACATTCAGTTCTTCGGTCTGTGCCATTTCACGGGTGGCAATGCTCAGGTATCGTGAGAAATCAACTTCCTTTTCTGTATACGCGTCCATGAAGACCTCTTTAGTGTTTGATTCCAAACAGTGTTCGATACCGGAAAGTTTCACATTTCGTTCCGTATCTATTTCACGTTCCTCATCACATATTATTACTTTCTGCACAGCAGGATCACGGATCTTAATGGTGAACTCATTATTACGTTTGTACTCAAAACGAGTGGAGCATATGGCATGCCAGAAAGGTTTGTACTGTTTTTCAGAATGGGTTATGCTAATATCCTCGGGTTTTGGCCGTGAAAATAAGTTCTTAATTCCCCCGAATGCCGCAGTCTTCTTGTTCCAGGCAAGTTCTTTCATTTCCTCAAATGATTTTTCACCTGTCAACACCAGCATTCTTGATTCAGCTATCTCCAGATTCAGACTCTCCATAATAAAGATGATACTGAATGGTATTAATAAACTTTCTGTATGAAGTGAACAGTCTGCCAGTTCCCGGATTGCCAGAGTTCAAATTTTTGGTGCCTCGCATTGTTAATCAGAACTGGCACTGGATAAGATTGCGGGATGGGATGAATGATCAAACCTCCTGAGTGGTTATGCTACTCTGGGGTGTTCATCAGGTTAAAAATTATGGAACTACATTGAACTATCTTTTTGTTCCTGTGTGACAAATATGCATTCAGAGGTGAATTTATTTTAACAATATCTTTTATATATATTGAACGTTATTTATTACTTGGACAAGCAAAGAGGAATCAATATGGCAAATTATAGAAGTAATATGAGAAAGAACAACGGTCGTACCAAAGCTCCCGGCACCCCGGAAGTTTCAAGGGTACGCACACCGCGTATGGACAAACATGAAATTCTGGCGACCGTCACCAGTCTGCTTGGCGGAAAAAGGTTAAGGCTCCAGTGTACAGATGGGACAACGCGAATGGGCAGGATTCCCGGTTCAAGGAAAAAGAAAATGTGGATACGTGAAGGCGATATAGTCATAGCGTCACCCTGGGAGATACAGGACTCTAAAGCCGATGTTATATGGAAATATACCTCACCACAGGTTCAATGGCTTGAGCGCAAAGGATACCTGTAATCGTGAAATAAGAAATCAACCTCATTATTGTTTTCACTCCTGATTTTTATTCTGAGTACATTTGTTCGTAAAAATGAGATAATCGGGACTGCATGATCCCCGATCATATCTGGATTTTTCTTGTGGAGATCAAAACAGGGTTATAATTAGAAGAATCCTGTAAAAAACCTTGAATTTTGAATTAACCACATACGGGAGCAAACAAAATAGGTGCGTCACTGCCTTGTGGTTTTAATGGAATATTGTCTTTCATTTGTCAACTGTTTATTATGTTTTTTGAACAGGTCAAATGCCACCTGGTCATATACCCTGATACGCACATCCCAGCACAATGATTAATAACAATGAGCAAACTGTAAACGCTACACCAATTTCTACACTGGTCTTTTCATATCAGGCGTATTCAAATTGATATCATCATTTCCACAAACGAACGCATAATTTAACATTAAATTAATTACAAGGAATTTTAACATGGAATCACTAACATTTAAAGATCTACATTTATCAAAAGATATAGAAAAAGCAATTGAACACCTTGGTTTTGAAGAACCAACTCCTATTCAGGCAGAGGCCATTCCTTATATCCGGGAAGGAAGGGATGTCATTGGACAGGCCCAGACCGGTACAGGTAAGACCGCTGCATATGGGATTCCCGCTATTGAGATGGTAAACCCCGGCAGCAAGAAGGTCCAGGTCATTGTACTCTGTCCCACAAGGGAACTTGCAAACCAGGTTGCGGGTGAACTAAACAATCTTTCAAGATTCAAAGAGACAAGGATACTGCCGGTATACGGTGGACAGCCCATAGAACGGCAGATCAAGGCCCTGAAGAAAGGTGTACATATTGTAATAGGTACACCCGGGCGTGTGATGGACCATATCGAGCGACGAACTCTCAGGCTGGACAACGTGGAAATGCTTGTACTTGATGAAGCTGACGAGATGCTTGATATGGGATTTCGGGAGGACATTGAGTTTATCCTTGACAAGACTCCCGAGGAAAGGCAGACCATTATGTTCTCTGCAACCATGCCAAAGCCTATTATGAAATTGACAAAGAAGTTCCTGAATAATCCCCAGTTTATTAAGACAGTTCACAAAGAGATGACGGTTCCGCAGGTCGAGCAATTCTATCTGGATGTCAAGGCGAAGGCAAAACCCGAGGTATTATGCCGTTTGATAGACATCTATAATGTGAAATCGTCCCTTGTTTTCTGCAACACAAAAAAGGGTGTGGACCAACTGGTTGAAACCCTCAGGACAAGGGGGTATCTGGTTGAGGGGCTGCACGGGGATATGAGGCAGAACCAGAGGGAGAGTGTCATGGCCGGTTTCAGAAAAGGGGATATTGAAACACTTGTTGCGACCGATGTGGCTGCCAGGGGGATCGATGTTGAGAATATTGAGGTCGTTTTCAATTATGATGTTCCACAGGATGAGGAATCCTATGTTCACAGGATCGGACGAACTGCGAGGGTAGGCAGAAAAGGGTATGCTTTTACCTTTGTTGTGGGTAAAGAGGTCTACAGGATAAAGAATATACAGAGATACACAAAGACCATCATAAGGTCTAAAAATGTACCTTCTCCGGGTGATGTGGAGGAAATAAGGGCAAAAATGCTTTCAGAGAAGGTAAAATCCACCATTCAGGATGGTCATCTGGGGAAGTATCTCCACTGGGTCGAGGGACTGCTTGAAGAAGACTATACTTCCATGGACGTGGCTGCAGCCCTGGTAAAAATGATGACCTCTGAAGTGTCAAATAACAAATAATGAAGCGGTTTACCTGATATTCCAGTGCAGGAAAAAACCATTTTAAAAAGCGGAATAGAAATCTGGCAGATCAGGTTTTCTATTTCCGACTTATCACCTGTAAAATTGCACTTCAGCGTGAGGTTATTTGCACTGAGAACGTTTCCAGTGGTTCCACATCCGTTTCCCATGGGCGATGATAGACCAGTTCAATGGTCGCCTGACCTTCATCGATCACCTCAAAGCGAATGGTCTGCATTCCACCGGCACCGATAAGTTCGGATTCTGGATCAAATTCGATGTCTCCAACCCGTTTCAGGATAAGTTCATCAACTGGTTCCTTTACTTCCCATGTATAACCGGTTGTCGGGTTTGCTTCCAGGTTGATCACCACAAACTGCCCCTTCTCGACATCGAACACGTCCCCGGCGTCTTCTGCACCGAGTATCAGTTCCTCGGAAAGATAAGTTTCGGTTTCAGACCCATTTTCGATGCACCCACTAAAAGAGGTTGCTATAACAACCAGTCCCAACACCAGTGCTGCCAAAAGAATCGCTGTTCTATTCCACATTTATTTCCCTCTGTAAAGTGGATAAATGAGATTTAATAAAAAGTTATCGCAACACCCAGCATTTCATTATCTGTTAGCTTCAACTTTGTTCAATTGTCCTGCCATCTGCGTATAACTCCCCAGAATTTCGATTCATCCAAATTTTCAAATCATGGGCTTCCCCGGTCCTTTACAACCCCCTTTACTAACTAAAATAAGATATGATCGAAACTTAGTTAATCTATTTATAGGTTTTTGACCTTTTCTGCAATATCCTTTCCCAACCTCAAACATTCATTTAGATCTTTATCCGTGGGTTTATATTGTATACGTAGCACGGGATCAAGTACGTTCATACCCAATTGACGCATTTTGGTTGCAATCATCAGAGGTGCCTCACCACTCCATCCATAAGAACCGAATGAAACTCCTATCTTACCCTCTACCCCGGCATTAGCCATTGTCTCATCAAGAAATTTTTCCATCGGGGGCAGCATTTTATAAGAAAATGTTGAAGAACCAACTGCAATGGCATCTGCGGATTTAATATCCTGTATTTTTGTATCATAGAAACTAACAGCTTTAGCATCCACGTTCCTTTCTACTATACCTTCTGTAATCGAATCAGCCATCATTTTTGTATTACCAGAGGTACTTAGATATACAACTATTGCTTTTGACATAATTTTCACCTTTTCTGTATGATTAGGTGAGATTGGCTGGTCACCCACTTTACCCCAATCCCATAGTACCTTGAAAACTATAATATAATAAATGTTTCGTTAAGATCTGTATATCAGATTTTTACATCCCGTCAGCTGGCATAACCCGAAGCCAGAATAGAACACCATTCTTCTAGAAGTGATTTCGATCTAAGTAATACATAAATACCTTCCTGATCATAGAATCTCAGGAGATTATTTAAGGGGGTTGTCTTATTGCCGGGTTTAGGAATATTTAACATATCAGACCTTTCGCTGCTTGACCAGACCATTGCTTTCTTGGTCCTTATGTATGCCCTTTTCAGGAAAAGAACCAGCATATCAATGCACGGCAAGATCGCTGGTATTGCCTTTTTACTTGCCGTTCCATCCATTATCTACATGCTTTACTCGGGCAGCAAGGGTCTTGTTCTTAATTACTACGGTTTCATTCTCACCCTGCACAGGCTCCTTGGTATTCTAACGATCCTCTCTGCGATCATGTTTGTGGGCAACCAGTGGAAGTGGAAAAAGAAAATCCACATGGACATCGGGCTTCTGTGCTGGGCATTGGCTTTCATCCTTGGGATCACGGTATATCTGTTGCATTATGGTTTCATTTCCCCTTAAACCTCATTCGAAATTTCAAACTAAAGTCTATGAGTGCTAAGAAATTCGGGAATTCCAATAAAAAGATCAGTCAACAATTGGTGATGCATCCTTATCAAATGGATTAGTTCTCATTGAAAGAGAGAACAGGTACGGATAATTGCTTTTCATATATTTCATGTATAAAACCCACTCAATTGCAAGCAAACTGTATACCCTTCTGATATCTACGGAAAGATGATTGATATCCGTATCCGGGAGGGATGAGAAGTCATCCCTGAACTCAAGTTCTTCCGCCAGATGAAAAACAGCTCTTAGAAGTTCTGTAAAGACTTCATGCTCAAGCATGGTAGGATTCTCGAGAAGTAGAACAAGAAAATTTCTTTTGTCGGTCATGAAAATACGCAGATCATCAAGATCCACTTTCTTTATATCGATATTATAATCATAGTTTTTCAGATACTTGATAATATTAACAAATTCTTTATCTGGCAAGTCATTTTTAATAATTATATATTTCCTGACACTGTCAAGTTCCGGGTCTGCATTGGAGATCAATGCCAGCAGTTTCGTTCCGACCTCACTGAAAAAACTTCCTATTATCATATTCAGTTTTTCCATTTTATTCCGCTTATCCATTTCATTCAGGAAATGATGTATGATCATGGATACCAGAAGAACTTCAATGGGAACAAATGCTATATCGCCTAACAGATAGATAAAAATGTGATGGCTGTCCTGAAATATTAGATAGTGGAAAGAGTAAGTGATAACAGACAGGATCACCAGCGCTAAGCCAAAAGCTACATATTTAAATTGTGTTCCCATATTGCCCCCCATCTTTCATTAAACTTAATCTAAATAATATTATCGATTCAGAGAGATCCAATCCGGACAAAAAGGCAAATCAAACGACAAAACATTTATTTTACATATTACCGCAAAACTACAGCATACCGCTGCAGTACAGTTCAATGTCCTCAAAGCAGTTGTTTGATATACAACCTCGCCTAAGCATAAAGATATTTATTATATCGTGCAAATTAAAACTAATAATAAAAGTATGGGTGAAAAAATGCAGTTAAAAGTACAGCCTCTTGATATCAAGGTCGGGAAATACAAAGTAGTCCTCAACGTAATCGATGCAAAGGAACTTGGGGTTAATGAAGGGGACCGCGTACATGTCCGGGACCATGAAAGTCTTACAGCTATCGTAGACACTACCAAGGACATGATCGCACCCGGTATGATAGGAGTTTATCATGAAGTGCAGGAACATCTCCAGAGGGAATGGACCGAAACCGTGGAAGTAGTACCGGCAACACGCCCGAAATCCACCTACGTTATCAAGAAGATGATGAACCGGGAAAGGCTGAATCAGGAGGAGATATTCTCGGTTGTGAAGGACATTGTTGACGAGAGTTTAAGCGATGTCGAGTTATCCGCATTTATCACAGCATCCTATATGAATGACCTGAGCGACGACGAGACCGAATGGCTCACCCGTGCTATGATCGATACTGGTGACCGGATCGAGTTCGATACCCATCCGATCATGGACAAGCATTCAATCGGAGGGGTGCCGGGCAATAAGATCTCACTGCTGGTTGTCCCTATCGTTGCTGCAAATGGTCTCATGATCCCAAAAACAAGCTCAAGGGCCATAACAGGTGCAGGAGGGACATCTGACCTGATGGAGATCCTTGCACCTGTGGAGTTCGATGCCAGCGAGATCAAAGAGATGACCGAAAAGGTCGGTGGCGTGCTGGTGTGGGGTGGGGCTACCAACATCGCGCCTGCGGATGATAAACTCATCAAGATCGAGTATCCGCTTTCAGTTGATCCCCACTGCCAGTTACTGGCATCCATCCTTGCAAAGAAAGGTGCCGTTGGTGCCGACAACGTTGTGATCGATATACCCACGGGTCTGGGCACCAAAATAGAGAATGTCCAGGAAGGCAGGAAGCTTGCCCGTGACCTGATCAACATGGGTGATCGTCTGGGCATGAACGTGGAATGTGCACTGACATACGGTTCATCCCCGGTGGGCCGGACCGTGGGTCCTGCACTTGAGGTCAGAGAGGCATTGAAAGTGCTGGAGACCATGGAAGGCCCGAACAGCCTTATTGAAAAGAGTGCGGTCCTTGCAGGCATCCTGCTTGAGATGGGGGGAGCGACAGCAAAGGGGCAGGGACATGACCTTGCAATTGAGACCATCCGGAACGGGAAGGCGCTTACGAAACTGAAAGAGATAATAGAGATACAGGGCGGCGACCCGAATGTCACTCATTCTGATATCGTGGTCGGGGAACATACAGCTGAACTGCGGGCACCCACCAACGGGTATATCATCGAGTTTGACAACAAGCGGCTGGTCGAGATCGCAAGGCTGGCAGGTGCACCAAATGATAAGGGTGCAGGCGTGCTGATCCACAAGAAACGCGGGGAACTGGTCAAAAAAGACCAGCCGATTCTGACGATCTATGCAGAAAAGGATTGGAAACTCGGCAATGCGATATCAAGTGCTCACCGTCAGCTCCCCATCATTGTTGAGGGAATGCTACTTGAACAGGTTCCGGCATTTAAGGAATTCTAAAATTTCAATGAGAGCGGCACAATTTGTTCCAGCCGATCTATTACAACTAGTTCAACGTATCTCACACTTTATACGACTGGCAGAAACAAACCGTTTAATAGGTTAGCATTTCTTACCATAGCCCATGGAACAGATAGTTATACTGCGTCTTGGGCACCGCCCTGAGCGTGACAAGAG